>JALFIK010000139.1 GCA_022776205.1 Eubacterium sp. | reverse complement strand
ATCCAACATAGACAATCGGAACATTGAAGAATACAATGAGAATATTTCCCAAATCGGAGAACGCCCACAGGTTTCCGAGTTCCAGACCGGCAATGTTACATAAGATACCGAAAGCAGCTACAAAAAGTCCAATCACTCTTACAGCGTTGATAAATTTTTTATCCTTACGGATACGGTTTGCAGCAATCTCGGAGAAACTGATCATTCCGAGAAGGCAGGTATAGGCAAACATACAAAAGCACAGCGTAATCAGAAATGTTACGATGGCATTGGCAGCTGTTCCCGGTGTCAGTGCGGCAACAGACTCTGTAAATTTCGGTAATTTATCAAGAGCTGCCCATGCTTCTGCGTTCGGACCATCCCAGCAATGTGCCATAACTACCACAAAACCGGAAAGAGTACAGATTACGATAGTATCAAGGAATACACCTAAGGAAGCCAGCACACCCTGCTCACAAGGATGTTTTGCCTCCGCTGCAGCTGCGGACATGGTAATGGTACCCTGACCAGCCTCATTAGACATAAGACCCCGCTTGACACCCTGAGCAAGCACTGTACCGAATAATCCACCGAAAAATGCTTCCGGTTTAAAAGCTCCGCCAAATACGGCACGGAAGAAGTATGGTACAGAACCAATATTTAATACGATAAGAACGATTACTGTCACAACATAAAGGACTGCCATAACCGGAACCATCTTATCCGTCCATTTTGTTACTTTTTTGATTCCACCGAAGGCAATCAGCGCGGTTAAAAGAACGATCACTGCACCAACAACATAGTAGAATGTGGAATCCGTTGCAATTGTTGTTCCGGATACGATTTCAGCCATTCTTCCAACGGAAGAAACAACATTGAATCCCTGCGCCGGAAGGCAGCACATTGCGTAAAGAATATAAAGTAAAGACAGGAATACTCCAATCCATACCTTATTACCCAGCAATTTCCTTCCGTAAAACGGAAGACCACCGATAAATTCATCATCTTTTTTCTCTTTAAAAATCTGTGCGAGAACAGCCTCCATATAAGCAACGGCCATACCGAAGAATGCGGATACCCACATCCAGAACAAAGCTCCCGGTCCGCCGACAGCGATGGCACCGGTCACACCGATAATATTTCCCGGTCCGACACGCATGGCCGAACTGAGGAGAAAGGCCGCTAACGGAGAAATACCGGTCTTTATCGTTCTTTTCTGGGTCATGACTTTAATTCCCTTTTTGAAATAAGTCACCTGCATAAATCCAATTCGAAAACTGAAATAAATACCGGATCCCAAAAGTAAGATAATGGCAAATGAAAAATTACCAAGTAGCGGGATGGAGGAATACCATTCAAAGTTTGTCGGGAAATCCCAAAGGAAATCCGATAATGGGCCGACAAACGAGAAGATACCGTTAATGGATTCAAATATACCTTGCATATCTCTTTTCTCCTTCGTTTTTTTATATTATATCAAAATATCAATCTTAAGAAAAGCTTTTCCTACTGCTCTGCGGAATCGTTTGTCAATTTCAGACGGTCTAAAATATAGAAAACCAGACTTAACAGCATTCCCACAACACAGGCAAGAACCATACCGGTAAGCTGTACATTTCCAAGATTTAAAGAAATACCGGAAAGACCGACAACAAAGATAACGGATGTCAGTGTGAGGTTTCTGTTCTTATCGTAATCCACCTTATTATCCACAAGAATACGAAGTCCGGAAGTTCCGATCATACCATATAACAATATGGAAATTCCGCCGATTACCGGGCCCGGAATCGTGCTGATCAGGGCGGAGATCTTACCGCAGAAAGCAATGAGGATGGATAAAACAGCCGCTCCGCCGATTACTCTTACACTATACACTCCGGTAACTGCCATCACGCCGATATTCTCTCCATATGTGGTTGTCGGGACTGATCCGATCAGACCGGAAATAGCTGTCGAAAAATTATCTGCGAAAATAGAACGGTGAAGTCCCGGATCCTTTAACAGATCCCGTCCGACAATCTTGCTCGTCACAATCTGATGTCCGATATGTTCCGAAGTAATTACAAGAAGTACCGGAAGAATTGTGAGAATTGCATCCGATTTAAACTTTGCCATCTGGAAATTTGGAATGGCGAACCAGGAAGCCTTCATCACATCGGTAAAATCAAGTATTCCACAGCATGCAGCAGCGATATAACCGCAGATAATCGCAATGAGAATCGGGATGACGGAAAGGAAACCGCGGAACAGCACCTGTCCGAAAATTGCCACACCGAGAGTTACTAAAAATACGATCACATTTCTCATGTCCACCTTATCCACACCAATAAGACCTGCCGTAGAAGCGGCAGAACCTGCCAGTTCCAGTCCGATAAGGGCAACAACCGGACCCATGGCTGCAGGAGGCAGTACCACATCAATCCAGTCCGTACCGAACTTGTAAATGATTACGGCAAGAATACACCCACAGATACCGACAACAACGAAACCACCCTGGGCATACTCAAAGCCGTACTTGGCAATGACGACTCCTGCCGGTGCCAGAAAGGCAAAACTCGAACCAAGATAAGCCGGTGCCCTTCCTTTCGTGATCAGAATAAACAGCAGTGTTCCCACACCATTCATAAACAGGACAATTGCCGGATTGATACCAAAGATAAATGGTACCAGAACCGTAGCGCCAAACATAGCAAACATATGCTGGATACTAAGCGGCACCAGAAGTTTTACGGGGACCTTCTCGTCCACCTGGATAATTTTCTTTTCCACTTTCTCTCTCCTTTGTTGAAAAAATTAATGAACTTCTAAATGTCCAAATGCACATTTTACTGGTAATTATAACAGTATTCACGGCGTTTTTCTATTGTAAATTAAAGAAACCGAAGATTTTTTTATTTTATGAAAAAAATGGCGCATCTGATTTCATAAAGAATCAGAATGCGCCATCGGCAAAACAAAATTAATTATTATTTTTAGTAGTTTTCTGCATTGATTTCAAAATAGCTCTGTGAATATTCGCAAACAGGGCAGACATCCGGAGCCTTCGTCCCTACCACGATATGGCCACAGTTTCGGCATTCCCAGATTTTTACTTCACTCTTTTCAAAAACAGCGGCTGTCTCCACATTTTTCAGCAGTGCACGATATCTCTCTTCATGATGTTTTTCAATCGCACCAACCATTCGGAATTTTTCCGCAAGTTCCGGGAATCCTTCTTCCTCGGCAGTT
>JALFIK010000131.1 GCA_022776205.1 Eubacterium sp. | reverse complement strand
TTCTAAATGTTGGATTACAAAGACATTACTAGGAGGGGGTTTTTATGAACATCGGATTAATCGCAAATAATGGGAAGAAGAAACTGATGCAGAATTTTTGTATAGCATATCGGGGGATTTTAAATAAACACGAGTTGTATGCCACGGCAACAACAGGGCGTCTGATTGAGGAAGTTACGAATCTCAGTGTGCATAAATATCTGGCAGGTCCGCTGGGAGGGCAGCAGCAGATGGGATCACAGATTGAGCATAACCTGATTGATATGGTTATCTTTTTAAGGGATCCACAGAATCTACAGCCTCATGAACCGGATATTTTTGATATAATGCATTTATGTGATATCCACAATATACCGCTTGCCACAAATCTTGCCACGGCTGAGCTTCTGATTAAGGCACTCGAACGCGGAGATCTTGAGTGGCGTGAGATGTATCGATAGGAATCAGAGAGTATGATGAAGAAGAAAATTAAAATAACTTTGTGCTTTTTTATGCTAATTATGGTGCTTCTTACCGGATGTGCAGGAAATCCCTTTGTACTGAGCGATTCCTATGACAGCTATTACAGACAAAACGTGAAAGAAAGCAATTCGCAATTAAAAGGAATGGCAGCAGATCTGGCAGTTTTGTCGAAAAAAGATGATGAAAAATCAACTTATCAGAGCAGGGATTATGCGGATCTGCTGATCAATGATACCACGGGAGAAGTCGTGGAATCTTATCATTGCTTTGACAAAGTATATCCTGCGAGCATAACGAAGGTAATGACAGCACTGTTAACGCTGGAAAATGGGAATATGGATGATGAGATCACCTTAAAACATGACATCGTACTTAGTGAGGACGGAGCGGTCATCAGTACACTGACAAAAGGAGACAGAGTTACCGTAGGACAGGTTTTTCACACGATGCTGATTAAGTCTGCCAATGATTGTGCAGTGCTCCTGGGAGAATATGTGGCCGGTTCCGAAGAAAAATTTGTAGAGATGATGAATGAGAGAGCAAGGGAACTCGGGGCGACTCATACTCACTTCGTAAATCCGAACGGTCTCCATGATAATAATCATTATACCACGGCATATGATCTCTATCTTATCTTTAAAGAGGCAGTAAAGTATGATGTCTTTGTAGATACCGTTTCTTCCAAAGATTATACAATGACCTATGTAACGCCGAAAAAAACACAGGTAAGTGAATATATGCAGAGTACAAATCATTATCTGTTAAATGAATATCCTGTTCCGGAAGGAGTCATTATGTACGGAGGAAAGACCGGAACGACATCCGTTGCAAAATCCTGTCTCATACTGATGACGAAAAATAAAGAGGGGGAACGATTTTTTTCTGTTGTTCTGGGTGCAAAAACGAAGGAAGCACTCTATGCTTCCATGTCGCAACTCTTACAAAAAACGGTGGATTAAGGCTTGTGCTTTTGTGGGATATAAATTATAATAAGTACTAAGAGAAAGCAGGCAGATGCCGGGCATTTACTGCAGAAAAAAGGACGAGAGTCCGATAATATAATTAAAGGAGGATATTCACATGATTGATATTATTGCAGGTGCAAAAGGAAAGGGAAAGACCAAGATTTTAATTCAGCAGGTAAACGATGACATTAAGCTGACAAAGGGTACGATCGTTTACCTTGATAAGAACAATCAACATATGTATGAGCTGAGCAATCAGATCCGTCTGATCGTTGTGCCGGAGTTTAATATCACAGATACTGACATGTTCCTTGGATTTATCGCCGGAATCCTCTCACAGGATCATGACCTGGAAAAGATTTACCTTGACAGCTTTCTTACTACCGCATGTATTGATGACAATCTTCAGTATGCCATTGAAAAACTTGCAGCCTTATCAGAAAAGTTTGATGTAGATTTCGTAATCAGCGCTTCTGAGGATAAAGAAAATATGCCGGAGGATGTACAAAAATACGTCACTACAGCACTGTAAGAGATTAACTGAACAGGGTACAAAGATATATAAGGCGCCTCATAGTTTTATGAGGCTGCCTTTTTATGGTTTAGGACATATGGGAAAAGAAATATATTATGCTTATTCAAAATATCTGAAAGCAAAATACGGAGAAAAAGTATATAAGCTGCCGGTAAACCTTCCGGTAAGCTGTCCGAACCGAAAAGAAGGAGCGGGCTGCCTGTTTTGTGCGAGGGAGGGGACTGGATTTGAGGCAGTGGATTGTACGCTTCCGATTTCCGAACAGATGAGAATATCCCGCGACAGGATGGAAAAACGTTATCACGCACATAAGTTTATTGCTTATTTTCAGAATTACACAAATACGTTTCTTCCCCTGGAACAACTGATGAAATATATGAAAGAAGCCGCACAGATGGAAGATATTGTTGAAATCTCCATCTCAACAAGGCCGGATTGCATCCGAAAAGATTATCTGGAGGCATTTAAGAAGTTTAGAGACAGGACAGGAATTGAGATTTCACTGGAACTGGGGTTGCAGACAGTAAATTATCATACATTAGAGAAGATGAATCGGGGACATGGTCTGGCAGAATTTATTAATGCAGTGCTCTTAACGGAACCTTATCGTTTCCCTGTCTGTGTTCATATGATTTTGAATCTTCCGGGTGATGAGATGGAGGATGCGAAAGAATCTGCAAGAATCCTCTCTGCCCTTCCGGTCACTATGGTGAAACTCCATTCCCTGTATATTCCGAAAAATTCTCCTTTGTCCGAGGAATATGAGCATGGGAAGATTGCAATATGTACAAAAGAGGAATATTTAAAACGTCTTATGGAGTTTGTGAGTCTTTTAAGACCGGATATTGTCCTGGAACGCCTATTCAGCCGCATACCGGAAAAAGATTCGTCTTTTTGCAACTGGGGATGCAGCTGGTGGAAACTGATGGATGAGTGGGAGCTCCTGATGAGGAAAAATGAGCGTTATCAGGGAATCTACTTTAATTATCTGAATGGGTCTGCCCTGAACAGATGGGAGATGTGAAATGACACAGAAAAATACTGAGAAACCGCATTTTCATATCAATCTTGCAATTGTAGTATTTGTTGTAATGGTTGTATATCTTGCAGCTTATGTGATTACCTATCTGGGGAAGGATAAGCTGGCAGTTTACGAGGTAAGTGCAAGTGATATTGTTGACAGCATAGAAGGAACGGGAGTAATTCTTCGGGAAGAAAAACTGATTCGGTCGGATCAAAGTGGCTATATTAATTATTATGTTTCCGATGGATCCCGGGTGAAGCAGAATGGGATAGTTTATTCAGTCGATTCCACGGGAAAAGTGCAGAAGTATTTAGAGGAGCTTCTGGAGAAAAAAAACAGCGTAAATAAAGCGGAAAAAGACGCTGTATTTGAAAAGCTCAATGGGTTCAGTGAGGGTTATTCCGATAATAATTTTTCTCTTGTGTATGAGACTCAGAATGATATCTCAAAAAATCTTCTGAGTTATACGGATACCATGCTTGCAAATCACAGGGAAGATATCGGGAGAATATGCGGTACGGATACTTATAGAGAAGTGCCGGTGGAAGAAGAAGGGCTCGTTGCCTTTTCTTCAGACGGAAAGGAAAAACTGAAAGAGAAAGACGTTTCCGATGAGATCTTTGTGAAAAGAAATAAAATGGAAGATCTGCGAACCGGAAAGAAACGGAAAGGAGGATCTGCTGTATATCGTCTCGTTACGGATCAGAACTGGAAATTAATGGTCCGAATTGGAAAGGAAAGTTATAATCATCTCAGGGAACTCAGGAAAGAAAAAAACACCCTGCAGGTGAATTTTTATAAAGATAATTTTACAACAGAAGCTTCTTTTGCGTGTAAAAAGCAAAATGGCGGTTATTATGTGATTTTATCTTTTGATAATTATGTTCAAAGATATATCAATCAACGGTATCTGTATGTGGAACTTATTTTATCAGAGACAGAAGGATTAAAAATACCGTCAGGTTCCCTTGTGAAAAAGGATGTATATAAGATTCCGGAAGCATGTTTGTCTAAAGGAGGAAATTCTTCACAAAGGAATAAAGTGAATCAGCTATATACCGATGGCAGCGGAGAAAAGAAAATCCGTCAGATTCCCGTAGATGTTTATGATAAAGATGAAAAATATGTTTATGTCTATGCAAAAAAGCTGGAGAAGGGAAACATCCTGTCTGATCTTGGCATGAAGAATACCTTCGAGTTAAAAGACATGACACAGATTCAAGGCGTGTATTTTGTGAACAGGGGTTATGCAGATTTTAAGCCGGTCCATATACTGGAAAGGAATGAAGACTGCTGTATTATTGCCTCAGACAGCGGGGGTATCCAGCTGTATGACCGAATCATTTTAAACAGTGAGACGATTAAGGAAGGCCAGGTGATTTATTGATGCTGGAAGAGAATCTGAGAAAAGTTCAGGAAAATATCAGAAAAGCCTGTGAAAGAGCGGGGAGGAAGCCGGAGGAAGTGACGCTTGTTGCAGTAAGTAAAACGAAACCTCTTTCGGATATTGAAATTCTGAGAAAAACAGGGCAGATGGAATACGGGGAGAATTATGTGCAGGAATTATGTGACAAATATGAAAAGATATCGGAGCCGGTTCACTGGCATATGATTGGACATCTGCAGACGAACAAAGTAAAATATATCATCGATAAAGTAGAGCTGATTCATTCTGTGGATTCTGTTCATTTAGCGCGGCAAATTGAAAAGGAGGCTGCAAAGAAAAATGTGGAGGCGCAGATTCTTGTGCAGGTGAATGTGGCCGGGGAGGATACAAAATTTGGAGTTGATACCGGGATGATTCATAACCTTGTAAAAGAAATCAGCACATTGCCCCATGTACATATCAGAGGATTAATGACAAGTGCTCCGTTCGTGGAAGACCCTGAAGAAAATCGCTGTTATTTTCGAAAATTACATAAATTATTAGTTGACATTCGGGAGAAAAACATTGATAATGTATCTATGGATATTTTATCCATGGGTATGACAAATGATTATGAGGTTGCAATCGAAGAAGGTGCCACGATGGTCCGTGTCGGTACAGGAATCTTTGGTGCACGCAATTATAATAAATGACGGGAGGTACCATGAGGTGAAGTTTACAGAGAAGCTCTTAAATATGATGAAACTAAATGAAACGGAAGATGATATCGAAGAATTTGAAGATGATTATGAAGAGATGATAGAAGATGTCAGCCCGGAGGAAGATTTATCAGAAGAGAGTGAAGAGGAAGAAGAGCCTCGTAAACCAGTCTTGTCGTTACGACGGAGGAAGAAAGAAAAAGAGCCTGTTGTAGAGGAAGAAGAAGAGGACGGACCAGGCAGAGTAATTCCTTTCCAGGGGAAAAAAGAAGAAGGTGAAAGTGTGAAAGTAATCAGACCGCAGACATTTAACGAAGCACAGATCGTAGCAGATTTCCTGAAAGAAGGAAAGACGATCGTTGTTAATTTAGAGGGAATAGAAATTGGACAGGCACAGAGAATCATTGATTTCATCGGAGGAGCAAGTTTTGCTGTAGATGGATCTCTGAAAGCGATCTCCAATAATATTTTCATTGTTGCCCCGGGAAATATAGAGGTATCGGGAGATCTGAGAGATGAGATTGTAATTGACGATACCCTGTCCCCGGAACTGACCAAATTTTAGAAAGAAGACTTTTCACAGATAAAACAGAATAGTTGTACGAGAGACAAAGCGGGTACGCGGACGGAGAGGAGGCCGGCCGTATACCCGCTTTGTGAGTTTTTTAACATCAGGCAAACAAACAGGAGGTTTCACAGATGCAGGAAAAAAGACTGGAAGTAAGGGAAGACGGTAGGACAATATATGATATCGTGATTGAGGATAATTTTGAGAAACTGCCGGATGAACTGGAGAAGTTTGGAATAAATAACAGGAAGGTCTGTATTGTTACGGAACGGCAGGTGTCATCTTATTATCTTGAGGATGTCAAAAATGTTCTGGCTGAAAAATGTGCGGATCTTCAGATTTTTATTTTCCAGGAAGGAGAAGAAAGCAAAAATCTGTCCACAGTAGATAAACTATATCATTTTCTGATCAGTCATGGATTTGACAGAAAAGATATGCTTCTGGCATTGGGAGGAGGTGTTACCGGTGATCTGACCGGATTTGCGGCCGCGACTTATTTAAGAGGAATCGATTTCGTGCAGGTGCCGACCAGCCTTCTTGCCCAGGTGGACAGCAGCATCGGGGGTAAGACAGGAGTGGATTATCATTCCTATAAAAATATGGTTGGAGCATTTTATATGCCGAAGCTTGTCTATATCAATCTCAGTACGTTAAAGACCCTTTCCGAGAGACAATATCACAGTGGTCTGGGTGAAGTGATAAAACACGGCCTCATTCGTGACAGGGAATACTTGTCCTGGATAGAAGAAAATAAAAAAGCAATTGCAGACAGACAAATTGAAGCGCTTGCCCATATGGTTGAAGAAAGCTGTAAAGTAAAAAGAGCAGTGGTGGAGGAAGATCCCAAGGAGAATGGTGTCCGTGCCCTGCTCAATTTTGGTCATACCCTGGGACATTCGATTGAGAAGATTTCCGGTTTTTCCCTCACCCATGGAGAGTGTGTGGCCCTTGGCTCTCTTCTGGCCGTTAAAATATCATACCGGAGAGGAAATATTTCAGAGGCGGAGTACGAAGAGATCAAAGCTCTTTATGCATATTTTGAATTTCCGTCCATGCCGGAGGAAATCAATCCGGAAGAGGTGGTAAAGGAGACAAAATACGATAAAAAAACGGAACATGGGAAAGTACGCTTTATTCTCCTAAATCAGGTTGGGGAAGCCGCAATTTACACTGATGTGACTCAGGAGGAAATGCTTGAGGCCTTCATGATCCGGGAGGAGAAATAAAAGATGGAGCGAAGAATAAAATCTCTGGTACCTTTTTGTATTTTACTGCTGGCAGATCAGTTGACAAAACTGTGGGCACTTCGGGTGCTCCGACCGATTTCAGCCATTTCGGTGATCCCCGGAATTTTTGAACTGTTATATGTGGAAAACAGGGGAGCAGCTTTCGGAATTCTGCAGAACAGACAGTGGTTTTTTTTGCCGATCAGTTTTGTCGTACTGTTCGGGCTTTTGTGGCTTTCCGGGAAAATTCCGGAGGAAACCCGTTTTCACCCTTTGAGAGTATGCCTTTACTTTATCGGAGCAGGGGCTGTCGGGAATATGATTGACCGGATTTTTCGAAAATATGTTGTTGATTTTATCTACTTTTCACTTATCGACTTTCCTGTATTTAATGTGGCAGATATTTATGTTACAGTTTCTGCTGTTGCACTGGTCGGGCTGATTTTATTTTATTATGGGGATGAAGACTTCGAACGTATATTTCCAAAGAAGGAAACAGGCAGGATAGAAAATGAAAGAAAATAAGAAAGAACAAAAATATTTTTATACTGTTTCAGATGAGCAGGAAGGAATACGTCTTGATCAGTTTCTTGCCGGAGAATTGACGGAGCATTCCCGGTCTTATATTCAGAAACTGATCAAAGAAGGCAGAGTGGATGTGAAGGATAAAAAGGTGAAACCGGGTATGAAACTACAGACGGATGACCAGATTATTATAAGTGTCCCTCCATTAAAGGAACTGGAGGTTCTTCCGGAGAATATTAAACTGGATATACTTTATGAAGATGAAGACGTGATCCTGATCAATAAACCAAAGGATATGGTTGTTCATCCGTGTCCCGGACGATATACAGGAACCCTCGTCAATGCCCTTCTCTACCACTGTCATAACAATCTCTCGGGAATTAATGGAATATTGCGCCCGGGAATTGTACACCGGATTGACAAGGATACAACGGGAGTTCTTGTGGTGTGTAAAAATGATTATTCTCACAGGAGCCTTGCGGAGCAGTTAAAGGAGCATTCCATCACCAGAAAATATGAAGCAATTGTCTATAACAATTTCAACTGTGAGGAAGGGACTGTGGATGCTCCCATCGGAAGAAGTCCTTCCGATCGAAAAAAAATGGCAGTGGAGCAAAAAAACGGGAAGAGAGCAGTGACCCATTATAAAGTATTAAACCATCTGAATCATCAGTTCAACCACATTGAATGCCGGCTGGAAACAGGGAGAACCCATCAGATTCGGGTGCATATGGCAAGTATCCGGCACCCTCTCCTCGGAGATACAGTCTATGGTCCTCAAAATGCGATGCCTGGTTTACAGGGACAGTGCCTTCATGCTGCAGTTCTTGGATTTATTCATCCCCGGACGGGAGAGTATATGGAATTCCATGCACCGAGACCGGAATATTTTGAAAGACTTCTGCAGAAATTTTCGTAAAAATTTCTTTACAAAAGACCGAGCCTGTGATAGACTACTTAAGATGCAATTTTTGCAAGACCCTTTGCACGGGTATGGAGTCTCCGACCTTATCTTTGTAAAGGCAATTATAAAAACAGGAGGATTTGTAAAATGATTACAAAGGAAATGAAAGAAGAAATCGTTGCAAAATATGGTAGAAAAGAAGGAGATACCGGTTCACCGGAAGTACAGGTAGCAATCCTTACTGCAAGAATCAATGACCTTCAGGAGCATTTTAAGGCGAATCCGAAGGATCATCACTCCAGAAGAGGTCTGTTAAAGATGGTTGGTCAGAGAAGAAACCTTCTTGCATATTTAAAGAGCAAAGATATTGAACGTTACAGAACCTTAATCGAACAGTTAGGTTTAAGAAAATAATCAGACAAAACAGGAAAAAGGGATGCGGAAGCATCCCTTTTTTCCTGTTTCGGGAAGTTGTTTTTTCTCAGAAAATAAGATACAATAAGAAGCAGTAAAAACAAAGGGAAACGAGGTCTTTTATGAAAAAAATAGTTTGTCGTATGGCAGCAGTGATACTGGTTCTTGTTGCGATAGCAGGAGTTTTTCAATGGCACAATTATGACCGGAAGACGGAATACAGACAAGAGGCACTTCTGTATTTTAAAGAGGAGGATTATGCGAAGTCGATTCTATATCTGGACCGGGCACTTGCGCTGCATTCTGTTTTTGCAGGGAAATTGAATCGTGATATGAGTTGTTATCTTGCGGAGAGCCATTATCAGCTGAAAGAATATGAAAAGGCAGAAAGAATTTATGACGGTCTTATCAAACAGGATGAGAGCTGTTCAGAATATTATATGCTTAAAGGAAAATGTGTTGCGAATTCGGGGGATTTCGATAAAGCGGTGAGAGTTTATAAAGAAGGATGGAAGCAGACAGAGAATACAGATTTTCTGGAGAAAATCTGTGAAATGTATGTGGAGAAAGAAGATTATGAAAATGCTCTTTCCTATGTCGAAAAAGGAATCCGACAGGGGGGCAGTACAAAGGCACGTTTTTTGTTCCGTGAGATTGTGATTTATGAAAAATCCGGTGATTATGAACGGGCATATGAGGCGGCAGAACGATATGTGAAACTTTATCCTGATGACAAAGAAGGACAGAAAGAATTTACCTTTTTATCCACAAGAATTTGATGCAGAATCCGTTGATATATTGACAGTATATACAAAAAATGATAAAATATTTTAAACTAGAGGAAAAAGGGGAACGGTAAAAAAGAAGGAATTCCGGGAATAGATTTTACTGTCTTTTTTACTAAAAAAGATGAATGCGGGTATAATACTAACCAAATGCATCAGCCAGAGGCAGAGTGTCCTGTTTTCTTTAGCTATTATATTTTATTTATATTAAC
>JALFIK010000118.1 GCA_022776205.1 Eubacterium sp. | reverse complement strand
CTTGAGGGCAGCGACCGTAAGAAGACCGGAATTTTCTACTAAAAGTTTGTGATTTTCCAAAATATCAAGAAAAGCGACAATTAACTCATCATCTTCAATGGTAATGATATCATCAAGATTCTCCTGCAAATATGGAAAAATTTTTTCTCCCGGTGTTTTTACGGCCGTACCATCTGCTATGGTGTTTACATTTTCAAGAGTTACGGGATGTCCTGCTTTTAAAGATTCCTGCAGACAATTTGCTCCGGCTGGTTCCACACCGATTACTTTAATTTTCGGATTGAGCATTTTGGCAAGGGTGGATACGCCGGTGGATAGTCCGCCACCGCCAACAGGTACTAAAATTATATCTACAGTCGGGAGTTCTTTCACAATCTCCATGGCGATGGACCCCTGTCCTGTGGCAACTTCCAGATCATCGAAGGGATGAACAAACGTATAACCATGTTCTTCGGCAAGTTCTTTTGCCTTCTCACATGCCTCATCATATACCTCTCCATAAAGTACCACATCGGCTCCAAGTGCCTTTGTCCGGTTCACTTTAAGTAAAGGTGTGGTAACCGGCATAACAACCGTTGCCGGTGCACCGAACTTTCGGGCAGCATAGGCCACTCCCTGGGCATGATTTCCCGCTGAAGCAGTAATCAGACCTTTCGCTTTTTCTTCCGGGGAGAGCGTACTTATTTTATAATAAGCACCACGTATTTTATAAGCCCCGGTAAGCTGAAGATTTTCCGGCTTAAAATACACTTTATTTCCCGTCATATCTGAAAAGAAATCACTTTTAATCAGATTTGTCGGAAGAATAACCTCCTGTACTCTCTCATAAGCTTCCTCAAATTTATCCAGTGATAATTGTTCCATCTATTTCTCCTTTATTCTTCTTCCTGTGTTTTTTCAAATAAAGCATTGACAAAGGAATCTGCATCAAATTTCTGCAGATCGTCAATCTGCTCCCCGATTCCGATATATTTCACCGGAATGCCAAGTTCTGCCTGAATTGCTATGGCAATTCCTCCCTTGGCGGTTCCATCAAGTTTTGTTAACACAATTCCGGATATATCAGAAGCTTCCTTAAACTGCTTTGCCTGGACAAGGGCATTCTGTCCCGTTGTTCCGTCAAGTACAATAAGTGTTTCGAGATAAGCCTCCGGATATTCCCGCTCAATGACTCGCCGAATCTTGGACAGTTCGTTCATTAAATTCTTTTTATTATGGAGTCTTCCCGCAGTATCACAGATGAGCACATCCGCATGCCGTGATTTTGCTGCCTGACAGGCATCATAGATAACTGCCGCAGGATCGGAACCTTCCTGTTGGGAAATAATATCCACACCGGCCCGGTTTGCCCACTCGGTAAGCTGTTCAATCGCTGCAGCCCGGAATGTGTCGGCAGCGGCAAGAATCACCTTTTTATTCTGCGCTTTTAACTGGGATGCAAGCTTTCCGATCGTTGTTGTCTTTCCCACCCCGTTAACACCAATGACCAGGACAACTGAGGTACGGTTTTCATATTCATAGGCTGTCTCATCCACGGCCATCTGCTCTTTTATGATATTAATCAGAAGTTCCCGGCATTTTTCCGGTTCCTTTATCTTCTCTTCTTTCACCTTTTCCTGCAGATGTTCAATAATGTTCATGGTCGTATCCACGCCCAGATCTCCCATAATCAGAATTTCTTCCAGTTCTTCATAAAAATCGTCATCTATTTTTGAAAATCCGTGAAAGATAGAGTCAAGTCCTGCTGTAATATTTTTTCTGGTTTTAGTAAGTCCGTTCACAAGACGGCTGAAAAATCCTTTTTTTTCTCCCATGTTTTCCCCTTTCTATTTTAAATCTTTATCAATCAGATCCACGGAAATCAGTGTTGATATTCCCTTTTCCTGCATGGTAATGCCATAGAGAGCATCCGCGGCATTCATCGTTCCCCGTCGGTGTGTAATTACAATAAACTGGGTATCCTTCGATAATTTCTTCAGATATTTCGAAAAACGTACTATATTTGCGTCATCCAGAGCCGCTTCAATCTCATCAAGAAGACAAAATGGAGATGGTTTCAAATTCTGGATGGCAAATAACAGGGCAATGGCAGTAAGTGCCCGCTCCCCACCGGATAAAAGCATGATATTCTGCAATTTTTTCCCCGGCGGCTGGGCAATGATCCGGATTCCGCACTCCAGCATGTTTTCCTCATCCATAAGCTCTAAGGATGCGGTTCCTCCCTCAAAAAGATCCTGGAATACCTGAGTAAATGTATCTCGAATGCTGGTAAATTCCCGGGTAAACTGCTCGCGCATTGCCTCGTTTAATTCATCAATCATTCCAAGAAGTTTTTCCTCTGCTGATTTAATATCGTCATACTGGCTTTTCATGAATTCATAACGTTCGCCAACTTCTTTATATTCTTCAATCGCGTTTACATTCACGTTCCCCAGGGATTTTATGGAATATTTAATTTCTTTTTTCTTTTTTCGGTATTCTCCTGCTTCTTTCTGACTGATTTCATATCGTTTTTGACTGACTGCCTGATTATAGGTGAGCTCATAATTTTCCCACATATAATCGATTCTGGAATTTATCTCCTCATCAATCCTTTCCTGTCTGGCAGAAATTTTTCCCTCTTCCTTCTCTAAGGTCAGAAGCTTTTCATTTTCGTTTTCCAGCTCAGTAAAAATTTTATTTTGTTCTTCCACAATACTAAGTCGCTTTTTCCTGATCTGGCTTATTTTATCTTCCCGCCTGCTTACTTCTTTTTTTATGGCCTTTTCGTTTTCAGAAAGAATTTGTTTTTCCTTTCCGTAAGACTGGTTATCCAGCTGAAGTTTTTCTTTTTCCTGTTCTTTGTCCTTCCTGGTTTTTTCCAGAACTTCTTTTTCTTTTATAATTCGTTCTCGATTTTCTTTTATAAAAGACAGCTCCTGACGGGATTTTGAACTGGCAAGAAATATGTCATTTTTCTCTTTTTCAAGTTCTTTAA
>JALFIK010000104.1 GCA_022776205.1 Eubacterium sp. | reverse complement strand
CTGGGAGATTTTTGATGAGAGACTGGAATTATGTCATGAAGCTCTTATGTGCCGTCATAACCGTTTAAAAGGAACGCCGTCGGATGTCGCACCAATTCTGTGGCAGAACGGAGCACTTGCCCGTCTGAAGAAGGGTGAGACGATTGATAAGCTTCTTTACGGGGGATATTCCACAATCTCCCTCGGATATGCGGGACTTTGTGAATGCACCCGTTATATGACGGGAAAGAGTCATACAGATCCGGAAGCCAAACCATTTGCCCTGAAGGTAATGCAGCACATGAATGATGCATGTCGGAAGTGGCGGGAAGAGAGCAATATTGATTTCAGTCTTTATGGAACGCCATTGGAATCTACGACTTATAAGTTTGCAAAATGTCTTCAGGAACGATTTGGAATAATTCCGGGAGTGACGGATAAGAATTATATTACAAATAGTTATCATATTCATGTTACAGAAGAAATTGATGCTTTCGACAAGCTGAGTTTTGAGGCACAGTTCCAGGAGTTGTCTCCAGGCGGAGCGATCAGCTATGTGGAAGTACCGAACATGCAGAATAATATCGAGGCAGTTCTGGCAGTGATGGAACATATTTATGATAATATTATGTATGCAGAACTGAATACGAAAAGTGATTACTGTCAGCTTTGCGGGTATGAGGGAGAGATTCAGATTGTAAATGATGCGCATGGAAAGCTGATCTGGGAATGCCCGAACTGCGGAAACCGGGATCAGTCCAAGATGAATGTGGCAAGAAGAACTTGCGGATATATCGGAACTCAGTTCTGGAATCAGGGAAGAACGCAGGAAATCAAAGAAAGAGTAATGCATTTGTAATATTATAATTAAAGTACGAGCGATATCCGGTCATAGCCAGATATCGCTTCTTTTATGAGGAGATTTAAGTTATGTATTATGGAGCAATAAAAAAATGTGATATTGCCAATGGGCCCGGTGTGAGAGTGTCACTTTTTGTGAGTGGATGCACCCATCACTGTAAAGGATGTTTTAATGAGGAAACCTGGAGTTTTTCTTACGGACAGCCATTCACGCAGGCGACGGAGGAGCAGATTTTTGAGTGGCTTACCCCTTCTTATATCGCCGGTCTTTCCGTTCTTGGAGGGGAGCCTCTGGAATATGTGAATCAGGAAAAGCTTCTTCCTTTTCTGGAAAAGGTGAAAAAAATTTTTCCCCGGAAAACCATCTGGTGTTATACGGGATATGAATTTGAAAAAGATGTCTGTGCCCGTATGATTCCAAAGTGGAAATACACGAAAAAGCTGATGGAACAGATTGATTTTCTGGTGGATGGGCCGTTTATTGAAGAAAAAAAGGATCTGTCATTACGATTTCGTGGTTCTTCCAATCAGAGGATTATTGATGTAAAAAAAAGCCTGGCATCAGGCCAGACTGTTTTAGTAAGTGATGAAGATTTCATATAAATTCAGGCACTGTGCTTATGTCTGTGTTTCTTTCCCGGTTCTTTTGTAGTAAAAAACTGAAAAAGAATACCCAGGACACATAAAATGAAGCACAGGCCAAAGGTTCCAAGAGTGCTCATGGAAGGCAGTATGTGAAGTCCAAGATATTTATCGGCAGAGGGAAGAAGTCCGGATGCACAGGACCCACAGACAATTGCTGAAGACAGAATGATAACCGGTCGCATGAACTTTACGGCCAGCACTCCTGTGACAAGCCCGGTCAGTATGCATAAAAAGAACTGCAGGTCACCGGTAAACGGAAAAAAGGAAGAACCGGCGGCAAAGGCCAGACCGAAACACAGAATAAAAATGCCGATTCGGTAAATATAGAAAGAAAGGGCAGCAACGAGGGCACCACACAGAATAAGAACCAGTGCGGTTGCAGTTCCCTGGGTGTGAAGAAAGTGGCCGGAAATTACATTTCCCAGAACGATTCCGGTAAGAAAACCGGTGAGGCTCATAAAAAGACGGGAAAGTTTATAGCCAAAAAAACAGCCCAGAAGTGTAATCACAAGGAGAAAGACCGTAACAGCCAGTTTATAGGTATCATTTAATTCATTTAAAAATCCGGATACAACCGTGGTAAGATCAGATGTCATATGTAATATCCTTCCTTTGTATTATAAAATGGGGTGTATTATGTACCGGTTTTTAGATTACCATATTATGAAAAAATTCGCAAACAATTAAGAATTCGTAATTTTATAGATTTTTACGGAGAAAGATGTTATTATAATACGAGTAATTTATGGACAGGAAGAAAGAGAGGAAAAAGAAATGGAAAAAATTAGAACAAGATTTGCACCAAGCCCTACGGGAAGAATGCATGTCGGGAATCTTCGTACTGCTTTGTACACCTATCTGATTGCAAAGCATGAAGGCGGGGATTTTGTTTTAAGAATAGAAGATACCGATCAGGAACGTTATATGGATGAGGCCGTTGATATTATTTACCGCACGCTGGATGCCACGGGACTCAAACATGACGAAGGCCCGGATAAAGATGGCGGATACGGACCATATGTGCAGAGTGAGAGAGTTGCATCCGGACTTTATTTGAAATATGCGAAAGAACTGATTGAGAAAGGAGAAGCCTATTACTGTTTCTGTGATCAGGAAAGGCTGGATTCTTTAAAGCAGAATGTGGGTGGCAAGGAAATTAGTGTGTATGACAAACACTGTCTTCATTTGTCAAAAGAAGAGGTGGAAGCCAACCTGGCAGCAGGTAAGCCGTATGTGATTCGTGCCAATATCCCAAATGAGGGAGAGACTACATTCCATGATGAGATTTACGGCGATATCTCTCAGCCAAACGAAGAGCTGGATGATATGATTCTGATCAAATCAGACGGTTATCCTACTTATAACTTTGCCAATGTAGTGGATGATCATTTGATGAAAATAACCCATGTGGTAAGGGGAAATGAATATCTTTCCTCCGCACCGAAATATACAAGACTGTATCAGGCGTTTGGATGGGAGGAACCGAAATACATTCACTGCCCTCTTATTACGAATGAGGAGCATCAGAAACTTTCCAAACGTTCCGGCCATTCTTCCTATGAAGATTTGATTGAGCAGGGATTTTTGTCTGAGGCAGTAGTAAACTTTGTCGCTCTTCTTGGCTGGAGTTCTCCGGATAATCGTGAAATTTTTTCCCTTGAAGAGCTGGTAGAAGCTTTTGATTATAAGAATATCAGCAAGTCTCCTGCTGTGTTTGATATGGTGAAGTTAAAATGGATGAACGGGGAATATATTAAGGCAATGGATTTCGACCGTTTCTATGAGATGGCAGAGCCTTATATTAAGAAGGTTATAACGAAAGATATGGATTTAAAGAAAATCGCTGCTTTAGTAAAAACCAGAATTGAAATTTTCCCGGATATTGAAGAAATGATTGATTTCTTTGAAGAAGTGCCGGAATATGATGTGGATATGTATACAAATAAAAAAAATAAGACAAATCCGGAAAAATCTCTTTCTGTGCTCACGGAAGTACTTCCGGTTGTGGAAGCACAGGATGATTTTACGAATGATGCTCTATATCAGATGCTGCGTGATTTTGCATCGGAGAAAGGATATAAGCCGGGTTATGTAATGTGGCCGGTTCGTACTGCTGTTTCCGGAAAACGAATGACACCGGGAGGAGCGACGGAGATTATGGAAATTATTGGAAAAGAAGAATCAGTAAGCAGAATTAAGGCAGCAATCGAAAAATTAAGTTAGGTAGTTGACTTTTAAGAGAAAGGAAGACAAAGATGAAGACAGATATCGAAATTGCACAGGAAGCGACCATGGATCCGATTAAGGATGTCGCAGCAAATTATGGAATTACGGAAGATGATCTGGAGTTATATGGAAAATATAAAGCAAAATTTTCAGATGATTTTCTGAACAGTATTAAAGATAAGCCGGATGGAAAGCTTGTTCTCGTTACTGCCATTAATCCGACACCGGCGGGAGAGGGAAAAACAACGACAAGTATCGGTCTTGCCCAGGCAATGGAGAAACTGGGGAAAAAGTGTGTGCTTGCCCTTCGTGAGCCTTCTCTTGGACCGTGTTTTGGAATCAAGGGTGGTGCAGCCGGTGGCGGGTATGCCCAGGTTGTTCCGATGGAAGATCTGAATCTTCATTTTACGGGAGATTTTCATGCGATTACTTCCGCGAACAATCTTCTTGCTGCCCTTCTTGATAATCATATCCAGCAGGGAAATGAACTTCGTATTGATACAAGACAGGTTCTCTGGAAACGCTGTATGGATATGAATGACCGCTCTTTACGTAATATTGTTATCGGTCTTGGAAGAAAAGTAGATGGATTTGTAAGAGAGGATCATTTTGTGATCACCGTAGCCACAGAAATCATGGCAATTCTTTGTCTGGCAGAGAACATGAAAGACCTGAAGGAGCGTCTGGCGAAGATTATCGTTGCCTATGATATTGATGGAAATCCGGTAACAGCAGGTCAGCTGAATGCCGTTGGTTCCATGGCCGCATTATTAAAAGATGCAATTAAGCCAAATATGGTACAGACATTAGAACATACCGGTGCGATTGTTCACGGTGGACCATTTGCCAATATCGCTCATGGATGTAACAGCGTTCGTGCAACAAAGACGGCTTTAAAACTCTCCGATATTGCCATTACGGAGGCTGGCTTTGGTGCGGATCTTGGTGCAGAGAAATTTATGGATATCAAGTGCCGTATGGCTGGGTTAAAACCGGATGCGGTTGTTCTGGTTGCCACGGTACGTGCCCTGAAATATAGCGGAGGTGTGCCAAAGGCTGAGTTATCTAAAGAGAACATGGATGCACTGAAAAAAGGTATTTGTAATCTGGAGAAACATATTGAGAATCTTCAGAAATTCGGTGTTCCGATCGTTGTGACATTAAATGCCTTTGTAACAGATACGAAAGAAGAGCATGAATTCATCCGTAAATTCTGCGAGGACAGAGGATGTGAATTTGCCCTTTCCGAAGTATGGGAAAAAGGTGGAGAAGGCGGAATTGAGCTTGCCAATAAAGTACTGAAGACGTTAGAGGAAAAAGAAAGTAATTTCCAGGTTCTTTATCCGGATGAAGCTCCTCTGAAAGAGAAAATTGAGACGATTGCAAAAGAGATTTATGGTGCGGACGGTGTTACTTATGATCCGGCTGCAGAGAAGATGCTTGCAAAACTGACAGACCTGGGATTTGGAAATCTTCCGGTCTGCATGGCAAAAACCCAGTATTCGCTTTCTGATGACCAGACAAAGCTTGGACGTCCGGAAGGATTCACAATTCATGTAAGGGATGCTTTTGTAAATGCGGGAGCAGGATTTGTGGTAATTCTTACCGGGGCGATCATGACAATGCCGGGACTTCCAAAGAAACCTGCAGCATTTGGAATTGATGTAGATGATAATGGTAAAATCACAGGACTCTTTTAAAATACAATAATGTTTAATTAAAAGAATTAGAAAAAACGCTGTTCACCTAATAAATAAAAAAGGAAAACAGCGTTTTTTGTTTTAATTTTGTTATTATCCTTATTCTACGTTTACCCACATGGCAGGCTTGACAGTAATATTAGTATTGTCGGAATCATACCCATAATCCATGACTGTTTTATTTCGGTACATAAAGCAGACGGAATTTTTTTCATTACCCGGAGTACGAAGCCACCAGCAGCTTTTTGTTCTATGAATGCCCTTCTGATAGTGGAGTGCCTCATCGTAACTCAGCAAGAACAGTTTGTCGGAAGTGTCCGGACCTGCCGGTGTATTATACACAGGATTTGGTGAGTTTTTCACCTCTGTTGTCAGTATGATATCCTGTTCTTCTTTAAAGAAAGAATCTTCCAGGAAGGAAGAATTAAGCCATCGCCTTACGCTAGAGGATTCCCAGGTTGTATTTCCCCCATCTTCATTAAATGGGGTGGACCCGATGGAATTGTCCTTCAGTAAAAGAATTTTTCCTTCCTCTTTTGCAAGCACACGCCAGTCCATATAGCCAAAAGAGACTTTTTCTCCGATTTTTGTATGCTTAATGTGTTCTTTTTCCAGTTCGACAAATTTTTGATGGCTGTCTTTAT
>JALFIK010000097.1 GCA_022776205.1 Eubacterium sp. | reverse complement strand
CTTGCGACTGTCTTAATATATCACAGTTAAAAACAAAATGCAAGGACTTTTTTCTTGAAAAATAAAATAAGTTAATCTATAATAAAGTTTATCTGTGTGATAAATACCATTGGAGGTTAAAATGGAAATAAATTACGATTTAATTGATACGACCGGGCCGGCTCCGGAGAAAGAACCGTTACGACAGCAGTATTATATTTTAAAATGCCGTGAGATTCTCAGAGAAAAAGAAAAAAAGCTTGGAAGAAAGCTGACTTTTTTTGACCAGACTTTCGGATGTCAGATGAATTTTAAGGATTCGGAGAAATTAAATGGAATTCTTGAAGAGATTGGCTATGTGAAGGCAGAATCGGAGGCGGCGGATTTTGTTTATTATAATACATGTACAGTCAGAGAAAATGCCAATGTCCGGGTTTATGGGCGCCTGGGTACGTTGAAGACTTTTAAAAAGAAAAATCCGGAAATGATCATTGCCATGTGTGGCTGTATGATGCAGGAACCGGAGGAAGAGGAAAAAGTAAGAAAAACATTCAAATTCGTAGATATTGTATTCGGCACTCATAATATTTTTAAACTGGCGGAACTTCTGTATGAATGCCTGTCATCGAAACAGAGAGTGTTTGATGTATGGGAAAAGACAGATCAGATTATTGAAGACCTGCCGAGTGATCGGAAGTTCGGTTTTAAAGCGGGTGTAAATATTATGTTTGGCTGTAATAATTTCTGCAGCTACTGTATCGTACCTTATGTGAGGGGAAGAGAACGGAGCAGAAAACCGGAAGATATTGTAGCAGAGGTGGAAAAGCTGGCAAAGGAGGGCGTGGTAGAGATCATGCTCCTTGGACAGAATGTTAATTCTTATGGGAAAACACTCGACCAGCCGGTGAGTTTCGCTCAGCTGCTTACCATGGTTGAAAAAGTAGAAGGTATTGAAAGAATCCGTTTTATGACATCTCATCCGAAAGATTTGTCGGATGAACTGATAAAAGTAATGGCCGGCTCTACGAAGATCTGTCGCCATCTTCATCTTCCGGTTCAGTCCGGCAGTAGTCGTATTTTAAAGAAAATGAACCGGAAATATACAAAAGAGCAATATCTTTCCCTTGTGGAAAAACTGAGAGATTCTGTGCCGGATATTGCAATAACGACAGATATTATTGTTGGTTTTCCGGGAGAGACAGAGGAAGATTTTCAGGAAACTCTTGATGTGGTAAGAAAAGCGCAGTATGACAGTGCCTTTACCTTTATCTATTCAAAACGGTCCGGAACAAAGGCAGCAGAAATGCCGGACCAGATACCCGATGAGGTGGTACATGAGCGGTTTGACCGCCTTTTAAAGGTAGTAAACGAAGTGGCAACAGAGCAGAATAAGAAGCTCGAAGGCAGGGTGGAAACTGTTCTTGCAGAAGAAATTGATGAAAAAGATTCTTCTATGATTACGGGCAGACTTTCGAATAACAGCGTGGTACACTTTAAGGCGGATCCTTCTGTCATCGGAAAGATTGTTCCGGTAAAGCTTGAGGAAGCAAAGGGATTTTACTATCTGGGAAGGATGTGCGAAAATGGCTAAACTTACCCCGATGATGCAGCAATATTTTGAGATAAAGAACCAGTATAAAGATTGCATTTTGTTTTATCGTCTGGGAGATTTTTATGAGATGTTTTATGAAGATGCCCTCACTGCCTCCAAAGAGCTTGAGATTACTCTGACGGGGAAAAATTGTGGACAGGAGGAAAAGGCACCGATGTGCGGTGTGCCTTTTCATTCATGTGAGCCGTATATTAACAAGCTTGTGGAACGGGGTTACCGGGTAGCAATCTGTGAACAGACGGAAGATCCGAAAGCGGCAAAGGGTATTGTGAAAAGAGACGTGATTCGGGTTGTTACCCCGGGCACGAATGTAATCACCCAGGGTCTTGACGAGTCAAAAAATAATTTCATTATGAGTGTGTTCTGTGAAGATGACCAGTTCGGAATTGCTGTGTGTGATCTGTCCACCGGAGAGTTCCGCATGACGCAGGTTGCCCATCAGGACGCACTTTTTGATGAGATGAATAAATATCAGCCATCAGAAATTATATGTAACGATGCTTTCTGTATCTGCGGAATGGACTTTGAATATATCAGGGAAAAAATCGGTGCAGTCATCACTCCCGTGGGCAGCCGGTATTTTGAGGAGGAAGGCTGTGAGGAAAGAATCAGAGAGCAGTACCAGCTTGAGAATCTTACAGATTGTGGTTTTGAATCCTATCCTTTCGGAATGATTGCCAGTGGGAGTCTTTTGCAGTATCTTCATGAAACGCAGAAGACTTCACTGTCACATTTAATGGGAATTATTCCGTATTCCACAGAAAATTATATGGTGCTTGACAGTGCGACCAGAAGAAATCTCGAACTTTGCGAAACTCTAAGAGAAAAAGGGAAAAAAGGCAGTCTGCTCTGGATACTTGATAAGACAAAGACTGCCATGGGAGCAAGGACACTGCGGAAAATGGTGGAGCAGCCGCTGATAAGAAAAACGGATATTACGAATCGTCTCGACGCGGTGGAGATGCTCAAAAACAATATGATGGCCAGGGAAGAATTGCGGGAGTATATGAATTCCATTTATGATCTGGAACGGCTTACGATGAAAATAAGTTACGCAACGGCAAATCCGAGAGATCTGATTTCTTTTAAAACATCGATTCAGTATCTTCCATACATAAAAGATATTCTTGGACAGTTCAGTAAAGGAATTCTTTCAAAAATGGCCGCAGAGCTGGATACCCTGGAAGATCTGTTTACTCTTCTGGAGGCATCGATTGAAGAAGATCCTCCGGTTACGATTCGTGAAGGCGGAATTATCCGGGAAGGATATAATGAGGAGGCTGACCGATTAAAAAAAGCAAAAACGGACGGGAAGAGCTGGCTGACCGAGCTGGAAGAGCGGGAGAGAAAAAAGACAGGAATAAAAAATCTTCGTGTCCGCTATAATAAAGTGTTTGGTTATTATATTGAAGTGACAAATTCTTATAAAGAGCTGGTGCCGGATTATTATATCCGCCGCCAGACACTGGCCAATGCGGAACGATATACGACGGAGGAGCTTTCCGAACTGGCAAGAACCATTCTTGGTGCAGAAGACAAATTATATGCTCTTGAATACGATCTTTATGTGGAAATCAGGGAGAAACTGGCATCTCAGATTGAGAGGATACAAAAGACTGCACAGATTATTGCCCGGACGGATGCTCTTGCTTCTCTCGCTGTTGTGGCGGAAACAAATCACTATGTAAGACCATCCCTGAATCAGAGGGGTGTGATCGAAATTAAGGACGGGCGTCATCCCGTAGTGGAAAAAATGATGCCAGAGGGACTATTTGTGGCCAATGACACGTTGCTTGATCATAAAAAAAACCGGGTGGATATTATTACTGGTCCCAATATGGCAGGAAAATCAACTTATATGAGACAGACGGCACTGATCGTTCTCATGGCACAGATTGGCTCTTTTGTTCCGGCCAGTTCAGCAAATATCGGCCTGGTGGACCGAATTTTCACAAGAGTTGGAGCTTCCGATGATCTGGCATCGGGACAAAGTACGTTCATGGTGGAAATGAGTGAGGTCGCCAATATATTAAAACATGCTACAAAGGACAGCCTGCTGATTCTGGATGAAATAGGAAGAGGAACGAGTACTTACGATGGGTTGTCCATTGCCTGGGCTGTTGTGGAATATATTGCCGGCTCTGCTTTATCCGGAGCCAAAACGCTTTTTGCCACGCACTATCATGAACTGACGGAACTCGAAGGAAAGCTTCCGGGAGTGAATAATTATTGTATTGCCGTGCAGGAAAAGGGAGATTCTATTACATTTTTAAGAAAGATCATCCGGGGCAGTGCGGATAAAAGTTATGGAATTCAGGTAGCAAGACTTGCCGGGGTGCCGGATGTGGTTCTGGAAAGAGCGAAGGAGATCGCTGAACAGCTGGAAGAGTCAGATATTACGGCCCATGCGAAATCTGTGAGAAAAAAAACAGCCAGTGAGCCGGAACCGGTACAGATTTCTTTATTTGATACACTGGGAATGGTGGCAGAACAACCGCAAAAGAGTGAAGTAGAAGAAACAATTAAAAAACTTGATATTAGCAATATGACACCAATGGAAGCAATGAATCAGCTTTATGAGCTTCAGAAAAAATGCAGATAGACGGAATGAAAAGATGGGTGGGGAGCAGAAAGGAGAAAAAAATGGCACAGATCAGAGTACTCGATCAGGATACAATCAATCAGATTGCTGCCGGTGAGGTCATTGAGCGGCCTTCTTCTATTGTGAAAGAACTTGTGGAAAATGCAGTTGATGCGAAATCAACGGCAGTCACGGTAGAGATTAAAGGCGGCGGAGTTGATTTTATTCGTATTACGGATAATGGCTGCGGTATTGAAAAAGACCAGGTAAGGAAAGCGTTTGTACCCCATGCAACGAGTAAAATCACAAAGGCACAAGATCTTGAAACTGTGTCATCTCTGGGATTCCGTGGAGAGGCTCTCTCAAGCATTGCTGCCATTGCCAGGGTGGAACTTATTACG
>JALFIK010000063.1 GCA_022776205.1 Eubacterium sp. | reverse complement strand
TGCTTAAAGAGAGCAGGTATCAATACTGTTGAAGAACTTACAAACAAGACACCTGAAGATATGATGAAGGTTCGTAACCTTGGACGTAAGTCTCTTGAAGAAGTATTAGCTAAATTAAAAGAATTAGGTCTTTCCTTAAATAATAGCGAAGAGTAATTCTTACCATAAACAAAGTAATATAGACCCGCTTAGGCTGAAGGTATTAGTAGGCATGGCGAAAAATAAACAGGAGGTCCATTAAAATGGCAAAATACAGAAAATTAGGAAGAACATCTAACCAGAGAAAAGCTTTATTACGTAACCAGGTTACACAGCTGATCTATCATGGAAAGATTCGTACAACAGAAGCAAAGGCAAAAGAAATCCGCAAGATTGCAGAACATTTAATTGCTCTTGGTGTGAAAGAAAAAGATAATTACGAGACTGTAACCGTTCAGGCGAAAGTTGCAAGAAAAGATGCGGATGGCAAGAGAGTAAAAGAAGTCGTTGACGGTAAGAAAGTAACTGTTTATGACACAGTTGAAAAAGAAATCAAGAAAGATTTACCTTCCAGACTTCATGCAAGACGTCAGATGTTAAAGGTATTATATCCTGTAACAGAGGTTCCTGCAGAGGCAAAGGGACGGAAAGCAAATACAAAGAAGATTGATCTTGCACAGAAAATCTTTGATGAGTATGCTCCAAAATATGCCGGACGTAATGGTGGTTATACAAGAATCGTCAAAGTCGGACAGCGTAAAGGGGATGCTGCCTTAGAGGTTATCATAGAGTTAGTTTAATATGAATGACAGTATGTCCTGTTGATATACTTGAAGACGAAGGGGATTGTGAAAACAGTCTCCTTTTTTAATGAAGAGAAATCTTTTATTACCTTGGATTTGAGGGAAATTATGGGTTTTATAGATGTTAAAAATCTTGTATATAAGTACAAAATGTATTTCGGGGAAAAGGAAGAAGTTAAGGAAAATACTGCCATTAATGATATTTCTCTGTCAGTAAACAAGGGAGACTTTATCGGAATTCTCGGACACAACGGCTCAGGTAAGTCTACCCTGGCAAAACAGCTTGCTGCCTTACTGAAACCTACAGATGGAATTGTTTATGTGGACGGAAAAAATACGGCCGAGAGTAAGGATGTTTTTGCAATTCGTCAGACGGCAGGGATGGTTTTTCAAAATCCGGATAACCAGCTCATCGGAAATGTAGTGGAGGAGGATGTGGCGTTCGGACCCGAAAATCTTGGGGTTGTGCCGGAGGAAATTGATCGGAGAATCACCCGGGCGCTTGATGCGGTAGGTATGAGTGGATACAGACAGGCGGTTCCGGGAAATCTTTCCGGAGGACAGAAACAGAAAATTGCCATTTCTTCAATCCTTGCCATGGAGCCGTCCTGTATTATATTTGACGAGCCGACAGCCATGATCGATCCGCAGGGAAGAAAAGAAGTCCTTGGCGCGATTGAGACGTTAAATAAAGAAAAAAAAATTACCATACTCTATATTACTCATTTTCCGGAAGAGGTTCTTTTAGCAGATTATCTTTATGTTATGAATCAGGGTAGAATTACGCTTCAGGGAAAACCGGCGGACCTGTTAAAGTGTCCGGAAAAAATGTCAGAGAATCATCTCGAACTTCCTTTTGTTCAAAAAGTGATCCAGTCATTAAAAGAGTTTGGAATCGAAGTTCCGGAACAAGTCATTACCAGAGAGGAACTACTATGCTTCCTGGAAAAAAATGGAGGAAAAAAATGAAAGGAATCAGTCTGGAAAGGGTAAGTTATCAATATCAGACGAATACTTCTGCGGGTGGCAAAACTGCACTCCATAATGTGACCCTCCATATTTCTCCCGGAGAATTCATTGCACTGATCGGAAAAACCGGTTCAGGAAAATCCACTCTGATTCAGCATCTGAATGGATTGCTTCGTCCCACAGAGGGGAATTGTTTTTTTGACGGGGAAAATATATGGGAGAAAAATTTTGATAAAAAAGTGCTTCGTCAGAAAGTGGGGTTATGCTTTCAATATCCGGAGTATCAGATTTTTGAAGAAACGGTATTAAAAGATATTGCTTTTGGACCACAAAATCTTGGATTTGGAAAGATAGAAAGCGAGGCAAAAGCCCGTCATGCGATGGAGGTTATGGGACTGGATGAAAAACTGGAGGGAGTTTCCCCGTTTTCTCTGTCCGGAGGTCAAAAAAGAAGGGTGGCTTTAGCCGGGGTGCTGGCGATGGAGCCGGAATATCTGATTCTGGATGAACCTCTTGCGGGGTTGGATTATCCGGGTAAGGAAAAGTTATTTGAAATTCTGCATTTCTTAAATGAGAAAAAAGGGATTTCCATTGTCATTGTTTCCCATAATATGAATGAAGCAGCTGCACATGCGAAACGTGTGATTGCCATGGAGAATGGTTCGGTCCGAATGGATGGAAAACCAGAAGAAATCTTTGTAAAAAAGGACGAACTGAAAAAAATGGGGCTGAACGTTCCTGATGTCGTTCGATTCTATATGGATGTCAGAGAAAGATTTAATTTAAGCACAGCACTTAAGGAGGACAGTGTGCCTCTTACACAAAGACAACTGGCAAAATGGTTATGTAAAATACTTGAAGAAAATAAGAACGGGAGGAATAGTGGATGATCGGACAATATTATCAGGCGGATTCCATTATCCACAGACTGGATCCCCGGGTTAAACTCCTTGGAACACTTCTTTTTGTCCTGAGCCTGTTTTTCCCCAAAAATCCGGAAAATCTGATTCTTTCCACAGCATTCCTCGGGCTGATAATTTTCTTGTCTAAAGTTCCGCCGGGGAAGATGCTCAAAGGAATCCGTCCGATTCTTTTTATTATTTTATTTTCCGTTGCGGTAAATTTATTTTGTACACAGGGACATGAGATTTTAAATATCGGCCCACTGTCCGTCACGTCGGAAGGGTTATGGACGGCCTTTTATCTGGCGGTAAGGCTGATTTATTTAATCATCGGTTCTTCTGTAATGACACTCACCACTACGCCAAAACAGCTGACAGACGGGATGGAACAAAGTCTTAACTTTTTAAAACGGATGCATGTACCTGTTCATGAATTTTCCATGATGATGTCCATTGCCCTTCGCTTTATTCCGATTCTATCCGAAGAATTGAATAAAATAAAAAAAGCGCAGATGGCAAGAGGAATCGATTTTGAAACAGGAGGACTGATTGAGAGAGGGGAAAAACTGGTCCCTGTTCTTGTTCCTCTTTTTATCGCAGCGGTAAGGAGGGCCTCGGATCTGGCTTTTGCCATGGATGCCCGGTGTTATCACGGAGGCGAGGGCAAAACAAAACTCCATCCCCTTCGGTATGAAAGGAGAGACTATGTGGCCTGTGGATTTCTTTTCCTCTATATGATATTAATGGCCGCATTCGCGTTTTTATTATTTTAGGAGTTGTGCAGTATGAAAAGAATAAAGATTACCGTTGCCTACGATGGGACAAACTACAGTGGATGGCAGATACAGCCCAATGGACTGACAATTGAAGAGGTGTTAAATCGGGCACTTTCCGGATTTCTGAAAGAAGAAATTCATATTATCGGGGCAAGCCGGACTGATTCCGGTGTGCATGCCATGGGAAATGTGGCAGTTTTTGATACAAAGACAACGATTCCACCGGAAAAAATCTGTCTGGCAGTTAATCCATGCCTGCCGGAGGATATTCGTATTGTTGCCTCCTGCCAGGTGGCAAACGATTTCCATCCGCGCCACTGTGATACGAGAAAAACTTACGAATACCATATTCAGAACGGGAAAATTCCTTTCCCGACACAAAGGCTGTATTCCCATCTTGTGACAATGGATCTGGACATAAGTGCCATGGAAGAAGCAGGACAGTATCTGGTGGGAACCCATGACTTTAAAAGTTTTTGTGCCGCAAAAACGCAGGCACAAACGACGGTCCGTACTGTAAATGCCATTCATGTTGAGGCAGTACCAGGGCCGGGTCCGACGATGAAAAATGTAATCATACAGGTAAAAGGCGAGGGATTTTTATATAATATGGTCCGAATCATAAGCGGAACGCTCATCAAAGTGGGGATCGGAGTCTATCCACCTGTCCATGTAAAAGAAATTTTGGAGGCCAAAGACAGAAGTCTGGCCGGAGAAACGGTTCCGGCAAAGGGATTGTTTTTAAAAGAAATTGAATATTTGTAAATTGCGGAGGAAATATGTTTAAAGATTTAGTTAAGGCAAACAGAAGTTACCGTGGATACGATGAAACTTATCGTTTTACAGAAAAAGAGCTGGAAGACTTTGTGGATTGTGCCCGTTTTGCACCGTCTAGTGTAAATGCGCAGCCGTTTCGTTACTATCTTTCCTGGGAAAAGAAAGAAGTGGAACAGATCCAGAAAATGACAAAATGGGCAAGAGCCCTTCCTGAAATGAAACTTCCCCATGACGGAATGTGTCCGACGGGTTTTATTATTATCTGTCAGGATTTAAAAATCGGTGAAAATCTGGCAAGATATCAGAAAGATGTGGGAATTGTTGCCCAGACAATGCTTCTTGCGGCAGCGGAAAAAGGACTAGGCGGCTGTATGATCGGTAATTTTTCTCCGGCTAAAGTCAAAGATACCCTTGCTCTTTCTGAAAATTTACAGCCGATGCTTATCGTAGCCTTTGGAAAACCGGCAGAAAAAATTGTGCTGACTGAGATTGAAGAAGGACAGGATACAAACTATTATCGTGATGAAAATGATGTGCATTATGTACCGAAAAGAAAACTGAAAGATATTATTATAAAACATTAAAAAAGCCTCATGAATAAGGAAAATCCAGTTGACACACCGGGCGGAGTGTTATATAATATTAAATCGTGGTATGCATATAAAATGTACTCCCAAAAGCCCCGGGATGCATTTTTGTCATAAACCTGCTGCAGGGCAGGAAACAGATATGATGGAGGGTCCGGACAGCCAGGAAGTCATATCGCAACCGTTGATTTTGAAGAATAAACAGGAGGAGAACAACTCATGAAAAGTTTTATGGCTAGCCCATCTACCATCACAAGAGACTGGTATGTAGTTGATGCTACAGGACATACATTAGGACGTCTTGCATCCGAGATCGCAAGAATTTTAAGAGGAAAGAATAAACCGATTTTTACTCCGCATATGGACTGCGGTGACTATGTTATCGTTGTAAACGCTGACAAGATTAAAGTAACCGGCAAGAAGTTAGATCAGAAGATTTACTATCGCCACAGTGATTATGTTGGAGGAATGAAGGAGACAACATTAAAAGAGAAACTGGCTAAGAAACCAGAAGAAGTGATCGAACTTGCTGTAAAGGGTATGCTTCCGAAGGGACCTCTTGGAAGACAGATGTACAAGAAACTGTATGTATATGCTGGACCTGATCACAAACATGCTGCTCAGCAGCCGAAAGAATTAGAAATCAAGTATTAATTTAAGGAGGAAAAGTCAGTGGCTACTACAAGATATTACGGAACCGGCAGAAGAAAAAGCAGTGTTGCAAGAGTATATCTCATGCCAGGAACAGGTAAAGTAACAATCAATAAAAAAGATATGGATGAATATTTTGGATTTGACACATTAAAAGTAATCGTTCGTCAGCCATTAGAATTAACATCCACAACAGATAAATTTGACGTTTTAGTTAATGTGCACGGTGGTGGATACACAGGACAGGCCGGTGCCATCAGACACGGTATCGCAAGAGCTTTAACAGAAGCAGATCCTGAGTTACGTCCTGCATTAAAGAAAGCAGGTTTCTTAACACGTGACCCACGTATGAAGGAAAGAAAGAAATACGGTCTCAAGAAAGCTCGTAGAGCACCGCAGTTCTCCAAACGTTAATCAAACGTTCATACGAGACAAATACAGATATTCAAAGTCCATCTGGGATTATCCCGGATGGACTTTTTTTGTCAAAGAAGCTTGGTTGAAGTACAGAATAATCACAAAATTGAGATTCTTTGCTTTTTCTCTATACTCAGGAAAAGTCTGTGGTACAATCCATTATGAAAGTATCATTACTATACAGGGATATCTTTGTGAGAATCTGTATCGGAGGAATTAGGATATGCAGAATATATTAGTTGTAGAAGATGATTATGATTTGAATCAGGCGATCTGTTATTCTTTGAAAAAGTCAGGATATGGAGTTTTTGGTGCGACTTTTATGGAGAAAGGAAAGCAGATTTTTATTGAGAATCAGATAGATATGGTCCTTCTGGATGTGAATCTTCCAGATGGTGAGGGCTTCTCTTTTTGCCAGTGGGTAAAAAAGCAAAGAGAAGTTCCGGTCATTTACCTGACAGCCAGGGATATGGAGGAGGATGCTTTGGCAGGATATGAATCCGGGGCAGAGGATTACATTACAAAACCATTTTCAATGAAGATTTTACTTAGAAAA
>JALFIK010000051.1 GCA_022776205.1 Eubacterium sp. | reverse complement strand
TTTCTTAAATTGACATCATCACTGTTTACAAAACTCTCGTAAGAAGAAGCCGGTGAGCCGGAGGATACGGCGTCTGGATTGGATGACAGATAATCCTTATAGATATAACCACGGATTCCTTCTGCATTGATGGCAATCCAGTTACCATCCTGCCCGGTTTTAGTTACGGGAGTTCCGGCAGGAAGAGTTGTTTTGATTTTCGAAGAGCCATCCGGTTTCTTGCGGACATTAATTCCGTCCGTGGTATAGAGTTGGCTGGCATATCCTTTTACGGGGATAAATAAAGAAAGGGAAAAAGCAGCGGCCAGCAGTATTGAGATGCCTGAATGCCTAAGTTTCATTATGTTCACGCTCCTTATCATAAATTCTTAAGAAAATTATAACACATTTATTCAAGAAAAAAAGTGTTTTTTGGACAAATAACGGAAATGTTTTGCGGTTTTTTAGAATATACCGGAATACGAAGGGAAAGCAGGAATAATATGAAAGAGAATAAAAGGTTTGTGAGAGGAAACATGATATTAATATATTTTCTAAGTCTGACTTTGGCAGTGACTGCATTTCCCGGCGTACTTTATGCTGCCTCGAAAACAAAGCCGGCTGCTCCCGGGGGACTTCTTGCAAATGGAGTGAAAGGAGATATTGTGCTGTCCTGGGAACCGGTTAACAAAGCCGATGGTTATGAAGTATATGAAAAAAAAGAGAAAGAACTGAATTTTTACAGAATAAAGGTGACTTCTTCCTGTAAACTTGTTTTAACAAACAGGGAACGGGGGAAAAAATACGAGTTTAAAGTTCGTGCCTACCGGGCAGGAAAGGGAAAGACGATTTACGGGAAATTCAGTAAAAAAGGAACGACAACCGTTGCACAAAACGGCACATCTACAATAAAAAATTTTCTTACGACAGCCCTTGCCCCTGTCGGTTCGACCATGTATATCTGGGGTGGCGGATGGAATGAGGAAAATACCGGTGCAGGAAAAGACGGACGCAGAATTGGTCTGAATCCTGCCTGGAGAAAGTTTGCAAAGAAACAAAAGCCGGGATATAACTATAAAAAATATCGTTATATGAGAGGATATGGATTAGACTGTTCCGGTTATGTGGGATGGTGTGTGTATAATACAAGAAAGATAAAAAATGGGAAATCAAAGGAAGGTTATGTTATTAAATCAGGGGAAATGGCACGGTCTCTGGCAGAAAAAGGGCTGGGTACGTATAAAAGTGCTTCTAAGGTAAAAGACTGGAAAGCGGGAGATATTATGAGTTATCCCACACATGTATACATTGTAGTCGGAAGCTGCAAAGACGGGAGTGTGGTTCTGATTCATTCGAGTAAAAAAGGAGTGACATTGTGCGGAACACCGGGACGGACCGGGAAGAAGAAAAGCCAGGCGGTAAAGCTTGCACAGTATTATATGAAAAGATATTATCCTGGCTGGTACCGACGTTTTGGTGACTGTGAAAGAGGGAAAGATTATCTGACCTGTTCGGCACAGTTTCGGTGGTCGACAGAGGCAGGAAGGGAAATGAGTGATCCGGACAGATTTCTTTCAAAATCTGCAGATCATATTTTAAAAGAGCTTTTTCAATAACAAAAGAGCATGGAGAGAAGTTTCTTAAAATCCATGCTCGTTTACCTATGATTTAAATGTAATCCACCATTTCCTGGACAATGCAGGAAGTAATCATTTTATAGTCTTGCGACTTTTTGTTACCCCTTTGTAACCTATTCAATTGTAAGTAGATTATAGCATTGAAAGCATAAAAATACAAGGAATTTTATACAATATAATTCGACGTTTTATGGAGAAATTTGTCCAATATAGACAAAATACTTAATTAATTTAAGCATGAAAATCTTTGTGCAGAAAAGTACAGTTTTTTATAAAAAATGTTTCATAGGAAAATGCAGTTTTTTTTGCTATAATAGAAAAAACATGCTTTATAAAATTTAATGGAGGAGAGTGTTTATGTATATTTCGGAAGATATAAAATATATCGGGGTGGACGATCATAAGACAGATCTTTTTGAAGGACAGTATCCGGTTCCGAAAGGGATGGCATATAATTCTTATGCAATTCTTGACGAGAAGATTGCAGTGATTGATACGGTGGATGTGAAATTTGGAGCAGAGTGGCTTTTTCGTGTAATGGATGTACTCGGAGACCGGAAACCGGATTATCTGATTATTCAGCATATGGAGCCGGATCATTCGGCAAATATAGCAGATTTTATGCAGTTATATAAGGAAACAAAGATAGTTTCTTCGGAAAAAGCGTTTAAAATGATGAAACAGTTCTTCGGAACAGATTTTTCCGAAAGGGCGATTGTGGTGAAGGAAGGGGATACCCTTTGTCTCGGAAGGCATACCCTTGCCTTTGTGGAAGCTCCGATGGTACACTGGCCGGAAGTCTTTGTGACTTATGATGCCTGTGACAAGGTACTTTTTTCTGCAGATGGATTTGGAAAATTCGGAGCAAATGATGAGGAAGATGACTGGGATGATGAGGCAAGAAGATATTATATTGGTATCGTGGGACAATATGGTCCGCAGGTTCAGACTCTTTTAAAGAAAGCGGCGAATCTGAAGCTGGAGATTCAGATCATTGCACCAACTCACGGACCGGTTCTTCGTGGAGACTTATCCCATTATCTTAAATTGTATGACCAGTGGTCCTCCTACACACCGGAAGAAGAGGGAATCGTGATTGCCTATACCTCTGTGTACGGGCATACGAAAGAAGCGATAGAGATTCTGGAAAGTACATTAAAGAAGATGAAATGCCCGAAAGTGGTTGTATATGATCTGGCAAGAGATGATATGTCCAAAGCGCTCGCCGATGCATTCCGCTATAATAAGCTGGTTCTTGCTACAACGACTTATAATGCGGGAATGTACCCATTCATGCATGATTTTATCCATCGACTTGTGGAACATAAATTCCAGAAGAGAACGGTTGCTTTTGTGGAAAATGGTTCCTGGTCGCCGCAGGCAGCCCGTCTGATGAAAGAAATGCTTGCCGGATGCCCGGATTTGCTTTTTACAAAAAATACAGTACATATTCATTCAGCCCTTGATGAAAAAAGTGCAAAAGAGCTTGTGGATATGGCCTCCGAGCTTTGCTGTGAGTATCTTGCCCAGAATGAGGAAACGGCTGATAAAAATAATCTTACTGCGCTCTTTAAAATTGGCTATGGTCTGTACGTTGTCACTTCAAGAGATGAGAAAAATGGAAAAGATAATGGCTGCATTGTCAATGCGGTTACCCAGCTTACGAATACACCGAACCGGGTTGCAGTTACGATTAACAAGGCGAACTTATCCCATGATCTTGTGAAGGATTCCGGTAAGCTTAATGTCAACTGTCTTTCGGTAGATGCACCATTTTCCGTTTTTCAGAATTTTGGTTTCCAGAGCGGAAGAAATACGGATAAGTTTGCGGACTGGCCGATTCTTTACAGTGATAACGGGCTGGCTTTTTTGCCGAAATATATTAATGCATTCCTCTCTCTTAAGGTGGAACAGTATGTGGATATGGGTACCCACGGAATGTTCATCTGCTCGATTACGGAAGCGAGGGTAATGAATCAGCGTCCTACAATGACATATGATTATTATCAGAATAATGTAAAGCCGAAACCACAGACCGGAAAGAAAAAAGGTTTTGTTTGTAAAGTTTGTGGATATATCTATGAGGGAGAAGAACTCCCTGCTGATTTTATCTGCCCAATCTGTAAACATGGGGCTGCAGATTTTGAACCTCTTAGCTGAGAAAAAGATTGGAGAGCAATATGAGAAGAAGAATGGATGCTCACGTTGTAATGGAAAAAATTGTTCCCCGGATTAACAAGGAATACCGGAAACTGTATAAAATACCGGAAAATCATGAAAGCCTTGCCATTTTTTCGTCGGACTGTGAAGATGTGATGTGGATGGCTGTGGATGATGCAACGAAGAAGGCAAAGATTAAAGTAGTACAGATAGAGACTGTTTATGGAGGAAACGCTTATTCCTGGAGTCGTTATGGCGGAGAAATCACGGCGGTGATTTCGGGAGAAAATGTTTCGGATGTAAAAAGCGGCCTGATGTATGCAAAAGACTATATTGAAAATAAATCCGGTAATTATCATTTGAATGAAGAGGGCAGTCTGGGATATTATGTGGATTATGTTCCAAGGATCGGTAAATATTTTCAGGAATCTCTCGGATTACCGGAGGGAACATCCATTGCCTATCTGGTTGCCTCGCCGATTGACAGTACCTTTGGTCTTGATAGGGCCTTAAAGGCAGGCAGTGTGAAAATTGCACAGTTATTTGATGCTCCATCAAGGGTTAATACGGGAGGGGCAATTGTTTATGGTACAGAATCTGCATGCCGTGCAGCGATGAATGCATTTGTGGAAGGCGTGGATTATTGTGCACAGCATCCGATGGATATGGAGTAGAATTGAGGGATAAAAATATGAAGTTTGAAAAAATGCAAACACATATGCTCAGCCAGAAAGTGATTGCAAATGTTACAAAGGAATTTGCCAGA
>JALFIK010000026.1 GCA_022776205.1 Eubacterium sp. | reverse complement strand
AACAGAGAATGCTTAACATAAAACAACAGAAAGTTTCTGCGGATAATGTCTATCAATTCCTGTTATTTTTTGATAAACTATATACAAAGTTTACGGATATTGAGAAAAAGCAGTTTTTGAAGAGCTTTGTAAGCGAAGTACACATATTCGAAAAAGAGCAGGAAGACGGAAGATTTCTAAAGCGTATCAAGTTTCATTTTCCGGTGTTTTTGGATGGACGGGAAGTGCAGGAACTTGATTGGGACAATGAAAGTACCGTTGAGACGGTTTGTTTATTATCACGGAAATAAGCGGTTTTTCAAGGCTTTTCGTGATAGGTTCAGTCTATTTGCCACCGATTTGCCACCGGGGAAAAGATATAAAGTAAAATTCATATGTAAAGTATAAAAACATATCAATAAGGGAAAAGAAATGGCAAAAAAAACAGAAAACCTTAAAACAATATATATCTCTCAACGCATTTTGAAAAAGTTAAGTCAAATAAAAACCAGCTCACTGACAACAATTATTGCTCCTATGGGATATGGAAAAACAACAGCAATAAACTGGTTTTTGGAACAGGAAAAAATGGATTCCGTTATTCTGAGAGTCAGTATCTACTCCAATCATTTGGGAGATTTCTGGCATAAATTTCAGCAAGGGTTTGCCGGGACGGGTTTTTATCCGGATATTCAAAAAATCGATTTTCCGTCAGACGAAAACAGTCTGCATTTCTTTATGGAGTTGTTAGAAGAATATTTGGATAAAGATTCCAGAATTCATTATCTATTTCTTGATGATTTTCATTTACTCCAAAACCAGAATGCACTTTCTTTTATCATTGCTCTCGCAAAATATATGGGAAATAAACTCCATCTTATTGTTGCCAGCAGAAATCTTTTTTTACCGGGGAGCGCAATCATAGAACTTGGCATGAACCTGTGTCAAATCAATCTGCAGGATTTGAAGCTTACGGAAAAAGAATTAAAAGAATACTGCCAGCAATGTAAAATAATTATTTCCAATGAAGCATCCAGACAAATTATGACATTAAGTGAAGGATGGTTTTCCTGTATTTATCTTTGTCTGATTCATTATTCTGAGTGGGGAACGATACCGGCTGATACAAGCAATATCTACGAAATCATGGATGAAACTCTTCTTGTGCCTCTTTCTGAAAATCAAAGAGATTTTATGATAGCTATGAGCAATGCCGATGAGTTCACGTTAGAGATGGCATCTTATATCACAGAACAAGAGGATATCCATACTCTTCTGGAGTTGTCCATAAAAAATAACGCTTTTGTAACGTTTTTACCAGACCATCAGTCTTTCCGGTTTCACCATATGTTAAAAGAATGTACCAGTCGACGTTTTCATGAACTTACGAAAGAAAAACAACAACGATACCAGGAACGTTATGGTCATTGGTACGAAAAGAATCACTTATATGCAAATGCAATGATTACTTATGTAGAGAATAAAGACTATGCTTCTTTGCTTCGGGTCATTGAAAAAGATTGTTCGGTAGAGCTTTCTTCATTTTCTCCCAATTTGGTTTTATCCTGGATAAAAGAATGCCCGGAACCTGTATTGAAAGAGAATCCCCTGGCTCTCCTTGTTTTGATGAGACGTTATTTCAGCTGGAATCTGATTCCCGAATTGTTTCAACTGAAAGAAATTTTCATGGAGTCCATAAAAGAAGCCGAACATCTTTCTATCGCTGAAAAAGATCAGCTTTTAGGAGAATGCGATCTGGTTATGAGTTTCCTTCATTACAATGATATTGCAGGAATGAGCCGGCTTCACAAATCAGCTGCCGAAAAAATGGATCACTGTGCTTTTACAATGGGCAAAAACGGATCATGGACTTTTGGTTCTCCTTCTGTTCTTGCAATGTTTCATAAGGACATCGGAAAAATGGATCAGGAGTTGGAAACAATGCATGATTCCATGCCTTATTATTATCAGGTAACCAATCAACATGGCTATGGAGCGGAATATATTATGGAAGGCGAAGCTTTCTATCTTC
>JALFIK010000043.1 GCA_022776205.1 Eubacterium sp. | reverse complement strand
GTTCCGGGAGTAGGAAAACCGGAATGGTTTGAGTATCAGCATTCGGATACACATTTTTCTCCGAAACAGATTGAACTGGTCTTTTCTGTAGATCGTGGCCTGGTACCGACAGGTTATGAGATATACCGAAAAAAACCGGGGGAAAAATATAAGAAAATCAAGACGATAAAAAAGAAAAAGACATCCATGATCTATATTGACAGGAAGGTAATGCCGGGACAGAAATATTTGTACAAAGTTCGTGCATTCAGAAAATACGGAAAGAAAAAAATTTATGGGAAATGGTCCGACAGCCTTAAAATGTCTGCGGTAAATTACAGCGGAATCTTTACGTCAGCCGTGACCGATGAAGATGAAGCAAACGGTATTATTTGCGTAAAACTGGTCAGTCATATGTATAACGGAGATTTAAAATTTAACAGCAGTTCCTTCTTACAATATGATTTTGACAGTGATTCTTCCGCAGGGAAAGAAGCGGAAGCTGCTCTTTGTGGCTGGAGTTTAGATGGAAGTAAATGGGAAAAGGGTAATAAGGATATTATTTTGTCCGCGGGACAGACCATATACCTTAAATTTTATTCAAAAAACAATGTGAAATTAACCGCAGATTTTCTGAAGTCCAGACAGATGATCTGTGATGACGTTACATATAATGATCTTCCTGCAGAACTCACTTTCCGGTGTGGAGGAAGCGGAACAGCGGCGTACAATATGGAATATATTCATTAAAAAAGAGAAAATATTTTCACAATATATTTCAGTAAAAGGACAGTATTTTTCCTATGGTTTCCGACCAAATTGGTGTTATAATAAAACCAGTATAAATCACCGTGAGAAGTATGCCCTAAAGAGGCAGACCGATGAGATCATAAAAGATTGGGAAAGGGGTAAGAGACCATGATAGATCGCAAAGATATGGACAGACAGGAGCTGATTCATCAGCAGGTAATGGAAATTCTCAGTGAGAATCTGCAGTTTTCCAATGTTGCCCGTCCAAAACCAACGAAGGCTTCTACAGCAACTTCCGCAGCATGGAAGAAAGATGAGGCACCGAAGGCATCTGCTGCTACGCAGGGAGCATGGGACAGCACCAATACACCGGGTGGAGTATCCTCTCTTGCAAAGGAAAAATGGACCGTACAGGAGATTGCAGCCATGATTACGAAAGTGTTAACACAGAATAATGTGGCATTTTCCAATAAGCCTGTTCCGGCACCGACGAAGGTTTCCAGTTCTACGCAGCCGGCATGGAAGGGCGACGAGGAATGCCCGAAGAAACCGGCAGCAGGAACCCAGGGAGCATGGGATACAACAGACACACCGGGCGGAGTATCCTCTGAGGCAAAGGAAGTATGGAATCCATCTGCGATTGCAGCACTTGTAACAAAGGTACTTAAGCAGAACAATGTAGAATTTTCCAATAAGCCACTGCCAAAACCTACGACGATATCCAGTTCTACCCAGCCGGCATGGAAGGGCGATGAGAAGGAATGTCCGAAAGCATCTGCATCTACACAGGTGGTATGGAAGAAGGACGAGCCTCGTAAACCTTCCGCATCTACGCAGGCAGGATGGAAGTAGAAGATTAATTTTGGATGAATATGCAAATCTGATAAGAAGCAGAGAGATTCTCTGCTTCTTTTTGTATTGCCATCTGAACGGATTATATTGTATAATGGGCGGGATGAAGTTAAAATCCGGAATAAAGGAGGTGGAAGCGATGTTATCAGTTGTAATACCGGCTTATAATGAGGAACAGATGATTAGAAAAGCAGCTGACAGAGTCAGTACACTTCTGGAAAAAGAAAAGATAGAATATGAGATCCTGTTTGTGGATGACGGTTCCGATGACAGAACATGGCAATATATCTGTTATGAAGGAGAAAAAAATGAAAAGATAAAAGGAATTTGTTTATCGCGAAATTTTGGAAAAGAGTCTGCACTTTTTGCAGGGCTTGCACAAGCGGGGGGAGACTGTGTTGTCGTGATAGATTGTGACTTACAACATCCTCCGGAAAAAATTATTGAAATGTACCGTCTGTGGGAGAACGGATATGAAATTGTTGAAGGCATGAAAAGAAATCGGGGAAAAGAAAGCGGAATGCATACATTTGCTGCAAAGTGTTTTTATCGTATCATAAGTCAGGCGGCCCATATGGATTTGTCCCATGCTTCTGATTTTAAATTGCTTGACAGGAAAGCAGTGAATGTCCTTCTGAATATGCCGGAAAAGAATGCTTTTTTTCGTGCTCTTTCATCGTGGATAGGTTTTAAAACAACGCAGGTTGAATATGATGTGAGGGAGAGAGAAGCGGGAGAGACGAAGTGGTCCACAAAATCTCTGTTTCGATATGCGATTACAAATGTAACATCCTTTACTGCGGCACCAATGCAGATTATTACTATTCTTGGAATTATTATGTTTATGGTTACGACAGGCCTTACGATTACGGCATTGTATCAGAAAATTACCGGAAAAGCTCAGGGAGGATTTACCACCGTCATCATTTTACAGTGTTTTACAGGAAGCGTCATTATGATCAGCCTTGGAATTGTTGGATATTATATCGCAAAGATATATGATGAGATTAAGGGACGTCCCCGCTATATTGTTTCAGAAAGAAAAAACTGTGAAGAAAAAAAACAGAACAAGTTCAGGGTTTGAATTTACGTTTGATAAAAAAGAAAAAGGAGAAAAAAATGGGTAGAGTAGAAGAGATTAAGAAACGTCGGACATTTGCGATCATTTCACATCCGGATGCGGGAAAAACAACGCTTACGGAAAAGTTTCTTTTATATGGAGGAGCCATCAATCAGGCCGGTTCCGTCAAGGGAAAGGCCACTGCGAAGCATGCGATATCCGACTGGATGGATATTGAGAAAGAAAGGGGTATTTCTGTGACCTCATCGGTTCTTCAGTTCGAGTACGGAGGATGCTGTATTAATATTCTGGACACACCGGGACATCAGGATTTCTCAGAAGATACTTACCGTACGCTGATGGCGGCAGATTCTGCAGTCATGGTAATTGATGCTTCGAAAGGTGTGGAGGCCCAGACAAGAAAATTGTTTAAAGTATGCGCGATGCGCCATATTCCGGTCTTCACTTTTATCAATAAAATGGACCGGGAGGCAAAGGACATTTTTGACCTCTTAGATGAGATCGAAAAAGAACTGGGAATTCCGACCTGTCCGATAAACTGGCCAATCGGTTCCGGAAAACAATTTGCCGGGGTATATGACAGGGAAAGCCGGAAAATTGATCTGTTTGAGGATACGATGAAGGGAACCCGAATGGGTACGGTCCGGGAAATTGCTCTCGATGACCCGGAGGTTAGCACTTTTGTAACAGAGGAAGCCATGGATACTCTTATGGAAGAAATTGAACTGCTCGATGGTGCCAGTGCAGAGTTTGACCAGGGAGAAGTGGACGAGGGGAGACTTTCCCCGGTATTTTTCGGTTCTGCCCTTATGAATTTTGGTGTGGAAACCTTTTTAAATCATTTCCTGAAAATGACATCTTCCCCGTTGCCGAGAATCTCTGATCAGGGAGTGATCGATCCTGTAGAAGAGAAAGAATTTTCTGCTTTTGTATTTAAGATACAGGCAAATATGAATAAGGCACACAGGGACCGAATCGCCTTTATGAGAATCTGTTCCGGAGAGTTTGAGGCCGGGATGGATGCTTTCCATGTACAGGGCGACAAAAAAGTCCGTCTTTCCCAGCCTCAGCAGATGATGGCCAGCGAGAGAAAAATGATCGATAAAGCTTATGCCGGAGATATTATCGGAATTTTTGACCCGGGTATTTTCTCTATCGGAGATACGATTACAACCTCTCCGAAAAAATATGCCTATGAGGGAATCCCGACATTTGCTCCGGAACATTTTGCACGTGTCCGTCAGGTAAATACAATGAAGAGAAAGCAGTTCATTAAGGGGATAAATGAAATTGCCCAGGAAGGTGCCATCCAGATTTTCCAGGAGTTCAATACAGGAATGGAAGAGGTAATCGTCGGTGTTGTCGGTACCCTGCAGTTTGATGTATTAAACTATCGTCTGCAGCATGAGTATAACGTGGACATCCGTCTGGAAAAACTTCCATATGAATATATTCGCTGGATTGAGAATACAGATATTGATCTGGAACATTTGCGGGGCACTTCGGATATGAAGAAGATAAAAGACCTCAAGGGAAGGCCGCTTCTTTTATTTATAAACAGCTGGAGCGTGGGGATGACACTGGAGAGAAACGAAGGACTTGTTTTATCGGAATTTGGAAAAGCATAAAAAAGAGGAGCCGGTTTTGTACTGGCTCCCTTTTTTTTAAAGAAGTGTTTATTGAAAAATCTCTAAAATCTTTTCCATTGGATTTTGTTCCGTATCGTAAGCAAATTCCCGGCAGAATATTTTTTGCTGCTCGCTAAGTTCTTCGGAAGAAAAATTGATGGTTGTAATATTATGAATTTCGCCAAGATATAATTCCGGAAAATATTTTTTTATGAAAGCTCCGAAATGCTTTTCTGTATATTCGGCATAATAAAAAGGTTTTTTTCTTGCAGCAATCATAGTTGCGTATTTACTGTTGTTTGTTATGAGCATATCAGAAATATACAGAAGATCATTTACAGAAAATTTGTTTTTTGTGTATCCAAAACAATTTTTATAATCAGAAGAAAGCTGACAGGCAGTTTCGATCAGATAATAGTTATTCGTCACAATAAACCAGTCATCTTTTATTAAATCCAATACTTCTTTCAGACTGAAATCCCCAAATGGATTTTGTGGTTCCTCTTCCTCTTCTCCCGCCTCAACTTTACCGGAAAAAAGAATGGAGAGGATTTTTTTCTCTTTGATAAAGGGATAATAAAACTCGATGTTTTTCCTGGCAATATTCTGTTTTTCGGGCTGCATCATATCCCAGCACACAGGAAGGCAAATCTGATCTAAAAAAGTAACACCATCTTCCCACTGATAACAGTTTCTCAATAATTTGCTGCAGAAAGGCGATCCGGGAACAATATGTGTACAGCGAATATAGGTTTTCTTTTTTTTCTGTTCCGGATGGGCAGCATACTCAAGAAAAACTTTAAACTGATAATCAAAAGGGGCAGATAAAAACAGGCGGTGTTCACCCTCTTTTGCACTTGGAATCTTTATCGGAATGGAAGAATCCATACAAACAATATTTTTTGCATTGGCACAAAAAGTTCTTCTCCCGTCTTCCATTTTTTTGTTAATCATCGGATACTGTGTGGATGTTTTGTTCAGATAATATTCAAATTTCACTTCAGGAAGGTGTCTGGAAAGATATTCTTTCACCAATCGAAGATCAATGTTAAAACTTCTTCCACGAGTGCTGACAAATGAAATAACAGTTTCACTCATATTACTTCTCCTCCATGTATGAATTAATCAGACCGGCAATTCGTTCACAACTATGACCGTCACAGGCAGACATATATTTTTTGATGAACAGATCCAGCCTGTCTGTTGCTGTCTGTTGATTTGTATTTCTTAAAAAGGCCGTAAGTTCTTCCTGAGTGGTATAAATTTCTCCGGGAAGGTCTTCCGGATACTGAAGATAAAATCCACGATTGTAAGTGGCCAGGTCGTAGCAGAAAAATGCAATCGGTTTTCTAAGTAAAGCGTATTCAAAAATTACGGAAGAATAATCGGTGATCAGCATATCTGAAATCAGCATGTAATCATTCGTTGAGAAATCCCGCATAACCTGTATATTTGGATATTTATGCGGAAGTATCTGATTTTTCATTACCGGATGGGGACAGATCAGTAAAACCTGGTCTGGCAGCAAATCCTGTGACAGGCGGTCAAAATCGAGTTCCGGGTGAAATTCTGTCCGGTCGCAGCCCACATCTCTGAAAGTTGGGGCGTAGACAATAACAGATTTTTTCTTAAGTCCGGGATGTCGGAAATAGATTTTCCGCTTAATTTTTCTAATTAATTTTTCATTGAAATAATCATCTGTTCTTGGACATCCAAGAGCCCGAACTTTTTTAAAATTAACATCAAACGCATCTGCGTAAATATCACGGACACTTTCTCCACTGACACAGACAAGATTGTACTGGGCATGGGTGGCACGATCCTCCGGAAGGGACATGTTTGTGCCCCGCTGTCCGAACTTTTTAAAAGCACCGCAGGCGTGCCACAGCTGGATGACCCTTTGTTCCGGTTTCAATGGGAAATATCTCAGGTATTTAACATAATCATCGGTCACAATTACCTTACTTGTAAGGATTTCTTCTGTCATTTTCAGTGCGGTTTTCGGGTCATGTGGGAGCTGGGCTGCACAGATTACCTTTTTTCCTTTTACATAAGGATACAATGCCTTTGCATTTCCTTCCAGTTTTCCGTTTGCACGAACAGAAACAAATAACACCTGGTTTTTCAGCGGCTTTTTCTGCAGGGCAAAGGCTTTTTCCTTCCATATAATTTCTTCTTCCGTCTCTTCCGGAAGATCACGGAATTTCATTCCGGACTCTGCCGGACTATACAAAAGTTCCGGACTGTTTAAAGAAACGGTGTCATCTTCCAGATATTTTTTGATAAAAGGAATTGTTTCCGGTGTCCCGACAAAATCAATGTAAGTTTCTTTTTTATCATTATATAGAACCATTCCGTCAAATCGATAAGTAAAAAATCCTAAATCATAGCACTTGTTCAGAAAACTGACAAGATCCGGGAAGGAATTTCCCGAAAGATTTTTCAGAAAATCGACACGGAAAAATTTATTGGACAGGGTGGCATCCATACAGAGGCAGGGGGTATTTCCTCTGCCGGATTTCTGGGAAACTGCAGCAATTCTGCTTAAAAGCAAAGGTTGAATATCACCATATTCTTTATGGTATACAACTTCCGAGATAAAATCATATTGATGTATAAACTGCCGGTATGCCAGCCGGAATATGTCGGGAGCATAAATGTTTTTTGCATCACAAAAAGCAATATAAGGTGTTGTAACATGGTCAAAGGCAGCTTGAAAAAGTCCCTCTTCGCAACTGCAGGATTCATACATGATATTTCCCTGAGACAAATGATTTTGACGGATGCATTCTTTCATGGATTCCGGTACAATAATTTTCATAAAAATAAGGTTCTGATGAATAAGAGATTTCATGCAGGATAAGAATTTTTCCGTATTACTTTCATCGCCATAAAGTACTGCAGTAAAGAAGGCGTTTTTGAGAATATCTTCTTGTGTGCCTTTGATATCGTATAATGAATACTCCGGAAAGGAAGCGTTTAATAAAGAAATGGTCTGCATATCCGCAATCTTAAGCTTTTCATTGATTTCGTTTACAAGCATGGAGATGGTTTGTTCATCTAAAGACCAGAATTGAGTATAAAACTGGTTTAATAAAATCTGGAGTTCTTTTCGGATAATTGTACTCAGATAAATATGAATATCTCTGTTGTCTTTTCGTGCTTCTTCAATATTATGATATTCGGGGTAATCACGAAGAAAACTTCTTTCTGCAGATGCAAGAATCATCTGATGAGCGGTGATATAGTCCTTAATTTTTGCCGGAGAAATGGAAGCAGTGATAGAGGAAGCTTCTGTGTCATTATATCTTCGATAGTGAAAAATTATCTGGTCAAAACCGGTTATTTTAGAACAATGATATAAAAATTCTGTCAGAAAAGCACCGTCTTCCGAATATGAAATTGAGGGGAGTCGGAAATGATACTGCTCAATTAATTCTCTTCGAAATAATTTGTTAGATAAGGAAAAGGTCCAGAGAATATCCGTATCATATTTATCAATATCCTCCTGTTCCACTAATTTATCCAGATTGTGTATTTGGGTTGTAGTATGTTCGTTAAAAATATCATATTTTCCAATCAGGAGATCCGCATGATTATTTTTTGCTGTCTCATACATGGACATAAGAGCATCGGCTTCTATAAGGTCGTCGGCATCAAAAAAGAAGATATATTCTCCTTTGGCGATATCAAGACCTGCATTTCTGGCAGATGATGGGCCGCCATTTTCTTTGTTTATAATGATTAAATTATCATATTTTTCTTTATAATCGTTTAATATGTTAACGGTATTGTCAGAGGAACCATCATTTACTGCAATTACTTCATATTCAGACCGATCCATGGTCTGTAAAAAAACGCTATCCAAAGTTTCAGCTAAATATTTTTCTGCATTATAAGCAGCAATAATAACTGATATTTTTTTCATATTTTCCTCCCTGTTAAAATTTTCTCTATATGCCTAAACTATTATATAATATTCGTTCCGTTCTGACAATACTCATTTTTTTCCGATTTAAAGGGAGAGTTGTAAGATTTTGTTTGTTTAATAAAAGTATTTTTATTGAAAAAATGAGTATTTAATGATACTATAACTAAGTTAATTAATTGACATTGTAAATTTACATTTTTATGAAGAGTAATTATGATGGCCTTTGTGTAAATAAAGATATGAAAGAACCATGTATGTTAAATGGGAGGGAAGAATGGCAATATTTTTAATCCTTTTAGCGATAATTATAATAAGTAATATTGAAATGCCAAAGACAAATCAATTTAATAACGATTACATTGATATACGGCATACAAATGTAATTAAGGGAATTTTTGTGCTTTTGGTTTTGTTGGGGCATAGTATTCAGTATATTTCTGTAAAAGGACCCTGGGACAAACCATATCTGACCTTTCATGACCATATTGAACAGATGGTTGTTTCCATGTTTTTGTTTTATTCCGGATATGGAATGATAATTTCGGTTATGAAAAAAGGATTTTCTTATATTAAAACATTCCCGGTCAAACGGTTCCTGATTGTTCTTTTTAATTTTGATCTGGTTGTGTTGCTCTTTTGTCTAATGAATTTATGCCTGAAAATTCATTATGACTGGAAAACTATTCTGTTGTCTTTTACCGGATGGGTAGGTATCGGAAATTCAAACTGGTATATGTTTGCGATTTTTGGATTGTATATTATTTTCTTTTTATCATTTTATCTGCTTCGATGGTATAATGGAAAAGGTTCTTTGTACCTGGGGATGACGTTAGTCACGATCTTAACGGTAGCTTTTGTCTATTGGGAAATTCGTATGGGACAGCCTAGCTGGTATTATAACACAATGATCTTATTTGCTTTTGGAGGGTGGTATGCCTTATTTCATGAGCAGGTTGAGAAGATACTGATGAAAAGTGATAATATTTATTTCATTGCGGTAATCATTATTACGTTATTCTACTGGGTCAGCAGTAAAATGAAAAATTACGGTGGTATCGAAGTATATTCAATCTGGGCAGTTGTATTTACAAGTGCCATTGTTTTGGCAACAATGAAAATAAATATAAAGAGCACATTTTTAGAATGGATCGGACAGCATGTGTTTAGTATTTACATTTTGCAGAGAATTCCAATGATAATTTTTTCCAAAACAGGATTTACGGCAGGATCGCCGTATGCATTTGTTACAATATCATTCATTATTACATTGGGATTGAGCGTTATGTTTGATTACTGGGTAGGAAAACTGGATAAATGTATTTTACGTGTTCTGCTGAAAGAATGATGGTAGAAACCGGAAAAATAATAATGGCAATCAGAATGGTAAATGGCTGGCTTTTTTGTAGGCCAACAGACAAAAGATATGGATAGAGACAATATTGAGGTGGAAAAAGTGAAAGTTCTTGTAATTATTCCGGCATTTAATGAGAGTGAAAATATAGAGAAGGTTATTCAGTCATTAAGGCAGAAAGTACCTGAGGTCGATTACCTGGTGATAAATGACTGTTCTCGAGATAATACCTTGGAAATATTAGAAGGCATGCATGCCAATTATATAGATCTTCCTGTAAATTTAGGTATCGGCGGGGCTGTTCAGACCGGGTATATTTACGCCTTGGAAAAGGGTTATGATATTGCAATCCAGATGGATGGGGATGGACAGCATAATCCGGAATATATTCCGAAATTGATTGAGCCTCTTGTCAAGGATGAATGTGACACGGTTATCGGTTCGCGTTTTATTGAAAAGGAGGGTTTCCAGTCTTCTCTTTTAAGAAGGATGGGAATTAATTTCTTGAGTACGATGGTAAAATTAGTTTCGGGTGTGAGAGTTTTTGATGTTACAAGTGGTTTTCGGGCCGTGAACAGAAAGGGTATAGAGTTATTTGCCCGGGAATATGCCCAGGATTATCCGGAACCCGAAGCGATTGTGAGAAGTTCATTAAGAGGAATAAGAATCAAAGAGGTCCCCGTTGTAATGTCAGAACGGATGGGGGGAACAAGTTCAATTAATGGAATGAAATCCCTTTATTATATGATTAAAGTTTCCATTGCAATATTAACTGCACGTGTAACAATTTAGAGGAGTAAATAAAATATGAATGTGGTATTAAGAATATCGTTGTTGGCCGGGTTATTTATATATTATGGATGTATTTTTCATTTATTAAAAAGGAAGAATCTTAGTTTAAAATATACGTTATTATGGCTGATTTCTGGAGTTGTGATGCTGTTTTTTGTGATTTTCCCAAATGTATTAGAGCGGATTATCCATTTATTTGGGGTCGTTGAACTGACGAATGGTCTTTTTGCCATTTTACTGTTCCTTGGGCTTATTATATTAATTTCAGTCTCCTCGGCAATTTCACAGATGAATGATCAAATACGAAAGTTGATTCAGAGATGTGCTTTATATGAAAAAAGAATTAGGAAGTTGGAAGAAAAATTAGATGAAAAAGATATTTGATAAATATTTTGAAATAATCTCATATTTGTTTTGGGGAGTATGTACGACTATTGTAAACTGGGGTACATACTCTGTATTTGTAGCCGGTTTTCATTGGGGAATATTTCTTGGAAATGCCTGTTCCTGGGCATGTGCAACATTATTTGCCTATGTTACAAATAAGTTGTGGGTTTTTCAAAGTAAGTCCTGGAAGAGGGAAGTAGTGTTTAAAGAGTTTGGATTGTTTGTTTCAAGCAGATTATTAACAGGAACTCTTGAAATTATCGGGGTTCCTTTTTTAGTTAAAATGGGGCTGAATTACTCGGTAATGGGTATTGAAGGATTATTTGCAAAGGTTTTAGTCAGTGTACTGGTTGTTATTTTAAATTATATTTTAAGTAAATTAGTTATATTTAAGAAATAAAATGGATTTATTCATATGTGTATGAGTGTGTTCTTTTTTTGATGGACAGTAGTAATGATTCGAAAACTAAAAAGATTTGTATTATTTTGAAGAGGAAGCGTCTGCAATTTTGGTGTGCTTCCCGTCAAGTAGACAATGAAAAAAATATGGCGGTGTGAAATTTTCTCTGTAAATCGGTCTTCTATGATAATTGCCTGGGAGTAAATGGTGTTTTTTACCATCTACTCCCTTGATTTATATATAACAGGAATCTGATGGCATGTCAAGAGCGGCTCCATTTATGGAGCCGTGCATTTACTCTTGATATGCCAGTCGGATTTTTGTTATTCAGGCATCCTTTCTGGATACATGATCACTAATTCTGCCCTTACTTTTCCCCAGTTTCTTATTGGCATCGTCCATTTTTTTGCTACTTCAAATGTTGAAA
>JALFIK010000012.1 GCA_022776205.1 Eubacterium sp. | reverse complement strand
CATTCCCTTACCCACACCGACATAGGTTACCCCGCTGAAAATACACAGGAAAATCATGGTCAGCACCAGACCACCCCGGAAATCATAATCTTCCCTATTCTCCGGTGAATAAAGATACAGGCAGACCAAACCGACAACCACGGCCACAGCCAGAATTGCGAGAAGCACAATCTGCCATATCTCCAGATACGTCCCCAGAATAGGAAGGGTAGATTTTACAATCGTGAGATCCACTGCGGTAAAAGGTGTTTTTCTGTTGCTGAGAACTGCTGCATTTGCGATGGCAACGATCACCCAGAAACCGCTTACGAGCACATAAGTAAAGATTTTCTTTTTTACAAGAAAAACGACACACAGGCACATAAAAATGATAAACCCGTTATATAAAAACACAAACGTCCGCTCATGGACAAAGGCAAGTACTTCTGCCGGTGATCTTCTCTCAGAAAATTCCAGCAAAAGATTCAGTCCAAGAAGTTTCTGAATTGTACGGTTCCAGATTTTTTTCCAGATATTATTTCCCTTCATTCCTCTCCCTCTGCCTCTCTTTGTATCTCTTCTGCCTGGACGATAAAACGTCCGTTTTCAGAAGAAGAAGTACAGGTTGACAGAGTAAGCATCCGTTTTGTCACATCTGTCTTCGTATCAGTCTGATATAATGATTTTTCCCGGGCATTTTCCAGATAATTCCCATACTCTTCCCCGGAAGCAAAAGATATGGTGTACACATCTGAGTCATTTTCAGAATCAATCTCTCTTGCTGCAAAAATTTGGTATTCTATCTTTTCCTTCGGTGTAATAATCCAGATTTTTTTATGTTTTTTGTAATCCGCCTTTTTATTATATTCTGTATCATAATACCTTTTCAGCATACCAAACATTTCCCCGTTTTTCAGATTATGTCCATACACAATACTGTTTTCCGATAAAAACTCCGGTTCACAAAAGGCATCAAGGAAAATTGCCCCGATATAACTGTCTCTTTTTTCAAAAGTATGATGAAGATAATAATTATTATCTTCTGTCTGGACGACGGGATAATTAATGCCGGTTCCCTTTATGTAAATCCATGCTTTCACATCCGGATTTACTTTGGCAAGGGCATCAAAATCCACATCGACGGGGCATTCCTCTTTTTTCCCCTCCTGATCTTCCCTCACATACTCTCTTAATTTCTCATATTCTTTCTGCCCGCTGTGATAATTCCGGTAAAATCCCCACAATTTCCAGGCTGCTGTACAAAATATGACAACACATATGAACAAAAGCAGATTCGATAGGAATCCCCCCGTCTTTTTTTTCTTTTTACTCATCCTGCCACCTTATTTCAGCCGCATTGGAATTCCGCTGACCGACATATAAACTTCATCGCTTAATGAGGCCACAAATTGGTTGGCTTTTCCGGAAATATCACTAAAAATCCTGCCCAGTCGGTAAGACGGTACCACACTCATGCCCACCTCATTTGTTACGATAATCAGATTCTTGTCTTCATCACGGATCGCTTTAATGAGATTACTCAGTTCTCTCATGACATCGCTCTCAAGGCTTTCAATTTCCTCTCCACTGATTTTATCAAAATCTCTCTCTTCATCCTCAAATAAAATATTTGTAATCATGACCGTAACACAGTCCAGGAGAATCGTACTCTTTTCCGTGTTACATACCACTTCCCCCAAATCACGATACCCCTCATAGGTTCCCCACTGAGAGTCTCTTCTTGCCTGATGGATGCGGATACGCTCCTTCATGTCATCATCGACGGGAATCGCCGTTGCGATATATAAAACACTTCGTTTTCCATATTCTTTTGCTTTTTGTTCTGCAATTACACTCTTTCCGCTCCGGCTTCCACCGGTAACCATAATTACTTTTGACATACTGTTCTCCTCCTTCTAATTTAACGCATCCGGCTGAAGCACGGAAGCTTCCGCCCGGATAATAAATCCGATTGTGAGCATCGCCGATATCATGACAAGCATCATGCTGTCAAACATATATCCAAGAGCGATATTCACACTTGCAAGTATGGCAAATAACGTTCTTGCGTAAGACGCAATATAAAAAGACTCTTTCATCGAAACGACTTTCCCGTCCTTTGTACGCACACTGCTCCTGCAGATAAGTCCAAACATAAACGCAGTAAATAAAAACTGCACTGCTTTTATCCCAAGCAGAAGGAACAGATAGAAAATAAGGAAGGAATATATTGCCGGCACTGCTTCTGCCAGACTCCGGTTATCCAGTTTCAGGGATGCAAATTCAGACAAAGAGATATTTTGTATCCCTCCCGGTGTCTTAACAAGGGCATTCGTCTTTCCGATCAGAAATTCTTCTGCATACTTTTCATCAAAATCCGATTTCTTAAACTGTTCCACACCGGAATCTGCCCTGACACGGATCACTCCGTTTATCGTAAAAGAAATCGGCGCCTCAGAATGATATTGTCCATCTGCCACTGAAAAAGCCGGAAGCCCCTCCGTAAACAGGTTTCTTAATCCTCCCACACTTGTATTCCACGCAGCAAAAGGAATCACTGATTCAATAAATACAAGGAATAAAATCAAGATAAAAAGATAGACCACAAAATTATTCTTCTTCTTTTTCAGTAATTCATTGTATTTAGACGGGCGGAAACAGGCAATTACATACTGTTCCCAAAATCCGATCTTACTGTCCTGCTCCATAGCTTTCCTCCCGGGCAAATACAATGGAAGCTGCAATTTCCTCTGCTTTTTGTCTGCCAAAAAGAACCTCGGTAAGTTTCAGGGCAAAAGGAATCGCCGTTCCCACTCCCCGGCTTGTGATCACATTTCCGTCCACAACCACCGGTTCTTCTTTATAGCATCCGACTTCCACCTTATCAAGACATCCCGGATAACTTGTCGCATTCCTTCCTTTTAAAAATCCCAGTCCACCCAGAACAGACGGGGCCGCACAGATTGCCGCCACCCATCTTCCTTCCGCATACTGTTTTGTAAGAAGGTCTGCAAGTCCGGCATGTTCTCTTAAATAATCCGTTCCCGGAAGTCCACCGGGAAGAACAAGCATATCCGCCTCATCTTTAAGCTCCTCTATTAAAAGATCTGTTTCTACGGAAATCCCATGGGAACTTGTCACTTTCTTTCTTCCCATAATAGAAACCATCTTCACATCAGCACCCGCTCTTCGTAATAAATCTACTGCTGTAAGGCCTTCCACTTCCTCAAATCCGTCCGCACAAAATAAATATACACAACGCATTTTTCATAAGCCCTCCTTTTTTCTTTTAGTCTTTTATCCCTAATTGTAGCCTACTTGCTCTTTTTTATCAAGGCAAGTCATAATTTTTTCACTTTATTTCTTCTTAATCTATGCTATTATATAGAATACTAAAAAAATGAAGGGCAAACTTTTGCCCGGAAAGGATCAGAAAATGGAAATTGAAAGAAAATTTTTAATAAAAACACTTCCGGACAATCTGAAAGATTATCCGAATGACCATCTGATGCAGGCCTATATTTCCACCGAACCCGTTATTCGAGTAAGAAAAAAGAATGACGACTATATCCTGACCTTAAAATCTGCCGGTCTTCTTGCAAGGCAGGAAGTGGAAATGCCTCTTTCGGAGCCGTCCTTTCTTCATCTCCTGGCAAAAAAAGACGGTCTGGAGATTGAGAAAACAAGATATAAAATTCCGGACTCATCCGGTTATCTCATTGAACTTGATGTTTTTGAGGGAGCTTACAAAGGGTTTTGTATGGCGGAAGTGGAATTTCCGGATATGAAATCCGCCGAAACTTATCTTCCTCCTTCCTGGTTTGGGCAGGAGGTCACCATGGATTCCCGTTTTCATAATTCCACTCTGAGTGCAAGAACCCCTGCTCAGGTTCGGGAATTTCTGGACGCTTTGCAAAAAATGTAATTTTTTTGCAAAATCGTAACAAAAATTTAAGAATTATTAATATCATTTTTTGATTAAATATACTATAATGGAATATGTTTTTTGATTTTAATCTATTTTATGTCATAAGCAAAGAGAAGGGAGAGAGTTGAATGAACGATACTACACAGCCAAATAAGATGGAAACAGATAATACCGGCACCAGCCGTTCCAAAACCGGCATCATCGTTGCCGTTATTATTGCCGTTTTGGCACTTGCCGTTTATGGTGGCGGAGTATTTTACTATTCTGGTCATTTTCCTCATAATACCACCATAAACCATATAAAAGTGGGCGAGATGACTGTACCGGAAGCAGAGAAAGCTTTTACAAAACAAATTGCTTCCCACAAAATTTCAATCAAAGAAAAAGAACGTACGGAAGTGATCAATGCAGCGGATGTTGATACACAGGTTGATGTGGGAAACCAGATCAGTGATGTCGCATCTTCAATGAATCCATGGCTTTGGTTTACCTGCTTATCCGGTGAGAAAGATTACACGATTCGTCCGGATGTCACCTTTGATAAAAATAAACTGACAGAACTTGTCAACGAACTGGAATGTTTTAAAAAAGAAAATATAACCAAACCGCAGGATGCCTACCTGAAAGCCGGGGAAACCCAGTTTGAAATTGTACCGGAGGTTCTCGGAAATAAAGTGAAGAAAGACGAGCTTCAAAATGCCGTTGAAAAGAATCTGGTTTCCGGCGCCACTTCCATCCATCTGGAAAAAGAAGGTCTGTATAAACTTCCGGAGTATTATGCAAAAGATGATGTGGTAAAACAGGCACTCGAAAAGGCCAATCAGTTTACGCATGGTTCCGTTACATACGATTTTAAATATACAACGGAAACCGTTGATTATAACACATCTAAAGACTGGATCAAAGTATCCAAAGATTTTAAGGTCACCCTTAATAAAGATAAAATCGGAGATTATGTTGAACAGCTCGGTGCGAAATATAACACGATGGGTGCATCCCGAAACTTCACAACTGCCTATGGATCAAAGATTCACGTTTATGGCGGGGACTACGGATGGAAGATTTATTTTGATAAAGAAAAAAGCAAACTGATTAAAAATATTAAATCCGGGGAGAATATTACACGGGAACCTGTATATTCTTACAAGGGCGTCTGCAGAAATTCCGCGAAGGATGACATCGGGGATTCCTATGTGGAAGTCAGCATTCAAAATCAGGAACTCTGGCTCTTTAAAAAAGGAAAATGTATCCTGAACTCATCCATTGTAACGGGAGATCCAACAAAAGGCCACTCCACATACACGGGTGTATATTCCATTACTTATAAACAAAGCCCGGCCACTTTAACCGGAGGAAATGCTGCCGGTGGTTCCTATTCTTCCGATGTAACATTCTGGATGCCATTTAATGGCGGACAGGGACTTCATGATGCGCACTGGCGTTCCTCTTTCGGTGGATCAATCTACCGCGGGAACGGTTCTCACGGCTGCGTAAACTGTCCGTATTCCACTGCTGCAACACTTTACAAGCATGTAAAAGCAGGTTTCCCTGTTGTGATTTATTAATTCCATTATAAATGGCGGGAGCTTCGATTGATCATCAAAGTTCCCGCCATTTGTTATCTCCTCACTTTTACACCCCGGGTATCCCGGGACATCAGTCTTATTTTATTAAAGCAAAGCTCTTTGTCTTTATAAAGAATAGAGTCTTCCCCATCCTTTATCCCCGGCAAATATACATTCCTTATCTTATCTTCATCCTCCAGTCGCATTCCCCGCATGCCCACAGCACCTTTTTTCTTTTTTGAAATCTCACTCAGGGAAAAACGGAGAAAATACCCTTCTTCACTTTGAAGGACAATACATCCTTCCCTTTCTTTTCCCAGAAGGCATACCGCCGCAAGACGATCATCCGGCATCAATTTTGTGGAAGAAACCGTTCTCTTTTGCACAATGAATTCCATGCCATCCACAGTTTTTATCATCGAAGAAGCCGAAACAAATAAAAGATCCCGGCCTTTTAATTCCCGATCGGACACGATGAGAAGAATTTGTTCATTTCTACTGTCGTAATTTGCCACATTGTCCAGTGGAGTTCCCTTATCCCTCAGACGGCCTGCAGGAATATCCTGTACCTTCACCTGATGCATTACCCCGGTATCCGTAAAAATACAGATTTTATCCGTATTCATACAAAAAACAACATGGCGGTTTTCTTTTTTTACCGTTTCTTCGTTTCTGTCGAATGTGTTTTTATCCAGTATTTTTGCATAACCGAACCGGTCCATGACAAATACAACTTCTTTTTCTTCCACCGGAAGCTTCTTCACTACCGCAGCTTTTGCGTTCGTAAGCTCCGTCTTTCTTTCATAGCCATATTCCTTCTTGATTTTCTCAAGATCCTTTTTCATCACTTTTTTCATGGAAGACGGATTTTGCAGAATATCTTCATATTTTTCTATTTTTTTCAGAATATCTTCATACTCTTTTTGAAGAGCCTCCATTTC
>JALFIK010000006.1 GCA_022776205.1 Eubacterium sp. | reverse complement strand
TTAAAGTAAATTCATCCGCTCCGATGGATTTGCCTTTTAAAATATCTGCTGCCGCACATAAGTTTTCAAATCCGCCACCTGCACAACCGGCAATAATTCCCTGATCCACGTAAAGTTTTCCATCATGCACTTTATCGGTCAGTTTAAAATCAACCTGTCCGTCAAGGCTTACTAATGCTTTCTTCTCACAGTCATGAAGAACATCCATCAAATTTGCATTCATCTCTTCAATCGTATATGTATTGCTTGGATGAAACGGCATGGCAATCATCGGACGAATTTCACTGAGATTCACTTTGACCATTCCGTTATAGTAGGCAACCTTTGCCGGAGAAAGTTCTTTATAATCTTCGCTTCTTCCATGAATCTCATAAAATTCTCTGATTACTTCATCTGTTTTCCAGATAGAAGATAAGCAGGTCGTCTCTGTGGTCATAACATCCACACCAATACGGAAATCCGCACTTAAATTCTTCACACCCGGTCCGACAAATTCCATCACTTTATTATTTACATATCCATTCTGGAAGACAGCACCGATAATGGCGAGGGCAACGTCCTGCGGGCCGACGCCCTTCACCGGCTCCCCTGTAAGGTAAATGCCAATCACATCCGGTCTGTTAATATCATAAGTCTGGTTTAACAACTGTTTTACAAGTTCGGGTCCGCCTTCACCCATGGCCATCGTTCCCAGGGCGCCGTAGCGGGTATGGGAATCCGATCCTAAGATCATCGCCCCACCGCAGGCCAGCATTTCCCTTGCAAACTGATGGATGACTGCCTGATGAGGCGGTACATACATTCCACCGTATTTCTTGGCACAGGTAAGACCGAACATGTGATCATCTTCATTGATCGTTCCTCCCACTGCACACAGGCTGTTATGGCAGTTGGTAAGAACATATGGCATCGGAAACTTTTCCAGTCCGGATGCTCTTGCTGTCTGAATGATCCCGACATAAGTAATGTCATGGGAAGTCAGTTTATCAAAACGGATCTTCAGTTTGTCCATCGTATCCGATGTGTTATGTGCTTTAAGAATTCCGTAGGCAATGGTTCCTTTCTTTGCCTCTTCCCGTGACAAAGCCTCAGGACCGACACTTGCCTTAAGCTTTGCCTGTGCTTCCGGAGTATCTTCGATGATTTCTGTTCCGTTTACTAAATATGCACCTGTTTTTAACAGTTCAATCATTATTTTTTGTTCCTCCTAATGTATGTTTCAATAATATTAGCATACTTCCGGGGGGAAATTCAATAATTATTAAGTGTTATTCCTGATGCGAAATACTTCTTCCATCATTTCTTTTAATAATATTAAGCACGAACTTCCAATTCCGGCCAGCTCAAGTACAAGTCCGCCATTCATCCTGCCGGGAGAAATCATGCACAGAATCAGAAGACTTGTTAATAATATACAAAAAATCTCTTCTGTCCGTTTTTCCGCCTTCTCCATAAATGAAAAATACGCTTTCCATCGTGTAAGCCCACGAATCAATATCTGCAGGTTTTCTCTCCACATACCAAGGAAATAAACATCTGCCTTTCTTTTCTGGTCCAAAAGGGTCATATCATAAATTTGAGAATCTTCCTCCCTTCCCTCCTTTCGGGAAAGATAAAAAATTTTTTCCCCGGTTTCTTTCCATGTCGAAAGAACTCTCTCTTTTTCTTCCATCGAAAGCCCACAATAAATCCGGATACCGGAAAATTGTTTTTTCAGGTTTTCTCCCTTTAATAATCGAAATTGTTGTGCACTGATCACTTCCCGGTCTTTAGTAATAATTCCGGCTTTTTTCCCAATCTCCTCTGCTTGCTTTACCGAAAGGCCGGTAAAACAAAAATAACGGATTTCTCTTTTGTTTAACTGCTCAAAAAACTCTCTGGTCCTGCTGTTTTTCGGTGTTCCGGGAAAAAAGTCCTCAGAAAATGCAATCACGGATATTTCAGGTACTGTTTTATCTTCCCCCTTTTCGAAAAATGATGGCATCAGCATTATTTTATTCCTGATAAAGATTTCCTGAAGAACAGATTTTCTCCTGTCTGATAATGGTTTCCATTTTTCCCGGCAGAGGTTTTCCGGCAAAATCTGCGTTACAAGTGCCTTCCCCGTATTTCCCCGATAAATCATATTATGGGAATACTTTTGAAATGGGGCAGAAAGACTTACAATCTCTGTCGGGGTTACTCTACCATTTTTCATACGGACAATATCTCCGGGAACAAGATTTTCCACTGTCGTTTTTTTATAAAGCCCGTCTCTTAATACATAAGTGTCTGCAAGAAGAATCTGCCTCCTTTTTTCTTCCGTTTTCTCATAACGGACTGCTCTTTTTATTGTGATTAAAAAAAGAAACAGCAGGGAAAATGCCACAAATTCTGCCCCTTTTATCTGAAAAATGAGCAAACAGGTGCCTTCAAAACACAGAAAAAGAAAAAGCGGCTCTTTCCATTCCCGTATCAGAAATGTAAAAAACATCCGCTTTCTTTCTTCGTTCGTATTCTGTTTTTTTTCTCTTCGGGCGCGTCGCACGGCCTCCTCACTCAGAAGGCCGTTCTTTACGTCCGTATCATATTTCATTTCAAGATATGTAAGTTTCTCTTCATCAGGCCTGTCTTTCTTCATAGTAATCCATCCTTTCTTTTCATGTTTTACTATGATATGCCTGCTTCTGTAAAATATGATTTTTTCCCTTATTCTCTCTCTAAAATCTGGCCGGTCCGATATGCATGGAGTAACTGCTCTAAATCTGCAATCTGCTCCCTGATTTTCTTTCCGGTTTCCGTGTCCCCCACTCTCTCCCTCTGGGTCGAAATTTCCCGGATGACGGTGTCGGAATGAACATCAATTTCCTTTTCTATCACATCCTCCGTTGAAGTAAATGTTTCATGGGAAACAAGGCGAAGTCCACGGGAGTTATAAATCAAGGTATAACCGGCAATTCCCGTCGTTCCCCGGTAAGCTTTAGAAAATCCTCCGTCAATGATCATCACTTTTCCGTTACATTTCACCGGAGATTCCCCTTCTTTTACATGAACCGGCATATGTCCGTTGATAATATGTCCCTTTTCCGGATCTACACCAAATTCTTCCATAATACGGTTTGCCACTTCTTCTTTCTCAATCAGGCGATAGTAATGATCCTTTCTCTCAATCTGGACATCCTTATCTGCAACAAAATATCGCTCAAAGGTTGCCATTTTTTCTTTGCCATATACTGGAGAATTCTCGTTGGACCAGATATACCACATGATATCTTTTCCATATTCATGTTCCTCTTTGTTATCCTGCTCGTAATATCCCTTTCTGGCATAATACTCAAGCACATCATAAAGCTCTTTACCGGCATATTCTTTATTTCCGATCTTTACTTTTCGGAAGTTTCCCTTCTCATCGAGCGGTACACATCCATGATACAAAAGATTGGAATTATAGCAGAGATACAGGCCACCTTTTTTAAAAAGAAAGCGGACATGTTCCTGAAGTTTCTCACAGTTTACAAATTTCATGCACAGACGATCCATCAGGCTTTCTTCTGCCTCAGAAAGTCTGTACGGATCTTTCGGATCGATCGTAGGGAAGGATTTATCCAGAAGCTCATATTCCTTTCCATCAATCACAATCGTTCCCCTCTCATAGTCAATCTTATCCAGGAGATTTCGATTCTCCATATTAAATTCGGGCCGGCGTTTAATCACCTGTCCCTCCAGTTTAAACTGGATAATGGCAATTGCCTTATGCATTTTCATATTCAGGGCAACTTCCTTCGGATCATGATCATCCGGTGCATGGACTTTAAAACATTCGCACGGATCATTTGCATAGGTTTCCATTGCGAAACTTGCAAGGGGAACCAGGTTAATTCCGTAACCATCCTCTAGCACATCAAGATTATTATAGCGGGCAGACAGCCTGATCACATTCGCAATGCATGCCTTATGACCAGAGGCAGCCCCCATCCAGACGATATCGTGATTTCCCCACTGGAAATCCACGTTGTTATGCTCCATCAGATAATCCATTATAATATGAGGGCCCGGCCCCCTGTCAAAAATATCTCCGATTACATGTAGCCTTGTAACAACGAGATTTTGTATTACCGTGGAGATCGCAACGATAAATTCTTTCGCCCGGTTTAAGCGGATGATCGTATCAAAAATCTCATTGTAATATTCTTCTTTCTGGACAACCCGGTTATTTTCACTTAAGAGTTCCTCCAGAATATAGGCAAAATCCGGCGGAAGGCTTTTTCTTAATTTCGAACGGGTATATTTGGCCGAGCTTTCCTTGCAAACAGCAATCAGACGGTGCAGGGAAACCTTATACCAGTCGAGCAGATCCTCCTCGGACAATTCCAGCTTCATCCGCTCCACCTTTTCTTCCGGATAATAAATCAGTGCTGCCAGACTTTTTTTATCTCTTGCACTAAGTGTGTTCCCGAAAACATCCTCAATCTTATTCCGGATGGCTCCCGAACCGTTTTTTAAAATATGTAAGAACTGTTCATATTCTCCGTGAATATCGGAAACAAAATGTTCCGTCTCTTTCGGCAGATTTAAAATAGCCTGGAGATTAATAATCTCTGTACTGGCTCTGGCAATGTTTGGATACTGTGTGGCAAGACTTTCCAGAAACTTTAAATTTAATTCTTCCATAATAACCCCTCCATATGGAACATTATAAGTTGCTTTCTACTCGTTTCTCTCTATTCCTCCGCCTCATCCGGGGCAGAGTTCTCCCCCTCGTCTTGTGCTAATGCCATCTCCTGTTTTTTTTGCTGCAGCTGAAGATACTGCCGCATCTCAATAATTGGTGCCCCGTGATTGCGGATATAACTTTCCGTAATGATTACCCGGCCAATATTGTCGTCTTTCGGAATTTCATACATGATATCCAGCATGAATTTTTCGATGATCGCCCGTAGAGCTCTTGCTCCCGTATCTTTTTCCAGGGCTTTTTCCGCAATTGCCTCCAGGGCTCCATCCTCAAACTGCAGATCCACCTCATCAAGCGCCAGCAATTTCTGATACTGCTTTAAGATGGCATTCTTTGGTTCTTTAAGGATATCAACCAGCATTTCCTTTGTCAATGCATTTAATGTAAAAATAACCGGCAATCTTCCTATAAACTCCGGAATCATACCAAATTTCCGAATATCTTCCACAGTTACCTTCTGCAGAATATTTTTATCATGATCATATTTGTCCTTCAGTTCTGCATGAAATCCGATGGAAGAATGCTGACTTAACCTTTCCTTTATAATATCTTCCAGACCCGGGAATGCTCCACCGCAAATGAAAAGAATATTTCTCGTATCCATAACAACGGTCGGCACCATTGCATTTTTGGAACTTGCACCCACCGGCACTTCCACTTCACTTCCTTCTAACAGTTTAAGAAGCGCCTGCTGCACGGACTCTCCGCTCACATCCCGGCTGGTCGTATTTTTTTTCTTGGCAATTTTATCAATCTCATCGATGAAAATGATTCCTTTTTCTGCTTTTTCCACGTCATTGTCTGCATTGGCAAGAAGTTTTGATAATACGCTCTCCACATCATCTCCAATGTATCCCGCTTCCGTTAAAGATGTGGCATCACAGATAGCCAGCGGAACATTCAGAAGTTTTGCCAGCGTTTTTACTAAATGAGTTTTTCCGGATCCGGTTGGTCCGATCATCAGCATATTGGATTTGTCAATTTCAATTTCGTCCATTGTGTTGGTAATCACCCGTTTATAATGGTTATATACCGCAACGGACATCACTTTTTTGGCATAATCCTGCCCGATCACATATTCATCCAGCTGTGCTTTAATTTTATGAGGTGCCGGAATATTCTTAATTGTCAGTTCCGGTGCTTTTTCTTTATTTTTCTTTTTCTTCTTTTTAGCTTTTCTCGGCTTTGGCTTCTGGGCTGTCATATTTCCTGAGAGAAGATCTCCCAGACTCATGTCTTTCAAATTATTAAAATCCATATTGGATAAATCTAAAAACTGGATTCCATTTCCACCAAAACCAGAGTTAAAGGCATCAAAGGATTTCTGCATACAGTCCGTACACACGCTCATGCCGTTTGGCATGCGGATCAGTTTTGCCCCCTGGCTTTCTGTACGGTGGCAGATACAGCAGGAATCAACTTTCTTTTTCCCGTCGTCTTCTTCAGACTCTCCGTCCTCGTCTTTTTCTTCCTCTTCTTCCGTCTCTTCTTCATCCACATCAATCACATCACTGTCATCTTTTTCATCCAATAATTGCGCAGGAATATTTTTTAAAAATTCCTGTACGACTTCTCTATCTGCTGCATTTTCTATTCTCATGTACATCTCCCCTGTCTCTCATCTCTTTTATAATTGCCTCGCCGAAAATCATATCCTCCGGCGTCGTAATTTTTATATTTTTATAACTGCCTTCTATCATTTTTACCCTGCGTTTTCCATAGGTTTCCATCACCATACCATCATCGGTCACAGAGGATGTATCACCCGTTTCCATCATCTTGCGATAGGCATCCCTGATTTCTTCTGTAAGAAAACACTGTGGGGTCTGCACCTGCCACATGGTACTCCTCTGCGGAGTTTCAATGGCAAAATGATCCGTATCCACAATTTTTATTGTGTCTTTTACGGGCATTCCCATCACGCAGGATTTTTCTTTTTTTACGGAGGAGATACAAAAATCAATCAGCTCCGGTGTGATAAAGGCCCGGGCACCGTCATGGATGAGTACATAGTCACTCTCTGTTTTTTTCTCAATGGAACAGAGAGCACGATAAACAGAATCATATCGTTCCTTCCCACCGGTTACAATTGCCGACACCCTGGAATATCCATACTTTTCTACAATATTTTTCCTTGCATATTCCGTTTCCTCCGGTGCAACCACCAGAATAATCTCATCCACACTGCTTCGTTCAAAGGCATTTAATGCATAAGTAATCACCGGCTGCCCGAGAAGATTCATATACTGTTTCTGAATCTTGGCATTCATCCGGGTTCCTTTCCCCGCCGCAAGTACAATTGCTGTTACTTTCTCTTTCATTTTACCTTTCCCCAATTTTCAAATTCGGGCGGGCATTTAGATCCCAGCCGTCCCGCACACCTTTTTCGTACTCATAATATCCTGCCACACCAATCATCGCCGCATTATCGGTACAGTAAACCGGAGACGGGTGATAAAAACGGATTCCGTTATCCATGCAGGACTGCTCCATCTGCTTTCTCAGTGCACCGTTTGAGGCAACGCCTCCGGCAATCGCCACTTTATCAATTCCCAGACGTTTTGCCGCTCCAATTGTATGCTCTGTGAGCACATCCGTCACTGCCTGCTGAAAAGATGCTGCCACATCGGCGCGGTTTACTTCGATTCCCTTCATCTGGCACTGATTTAAGTAGTTCAAAACGGCAGATTTTAATCCGCTGAAACTGAAATCATCCGGTGCATCCGTGATTTTGGCCCTTGGAAAAGGAATAGCATCCTTATTTCCCTCTTTTGCAAGCTTATCAATCTTCGGACCACCCGGATAACCAAGACCAATGGCTCGGGCTACTTTATCAAAAGCTTCTCCCGCGGCATCATCTCTTGTTCTCCCGATAATCTCATATTCCCCGTAATCTTTTACAAGCACCAGATGGGAATGACCTCCCGAAGCAACCATGCATAAAAATGGGGGTTCTAAATCTTTGTGCTCAATGTAATTGGCACTGATATGTCCTTCAATATGATGGACCCCTACCAGAGGTTTCTTTGCGGCATAGGCAATCGCTTTTGCCTCGGCAACCCCAACAAGAAGTGCTCCCACCAGACCGGGACCGTAAGTTACAGCAATGGCATCGATGTCATCCAATGTCACATTCGCCTCTTTTAATGCCGTTTCTATTACAATATTTATTTTTTCAATATGTTTCCTGGATGCGATTTCCGGCACAACACCTCCAAATACAGTATGGAGTTTAATCTGTGTATAGATCGTATTGGAGAGGACTTCTCTTCCGTTTCTCACAACTGCAGCGGCAGTTTCATCACAGGAAGTTTCAATCGCAAGAATTTTCACATCTTTTCTTTCTTCTTCCACTCTGTCTCAATCCTCCTCAAATAAAAGGGTCGTTGTTTTTCCATCTTGTCCGGGTCTGGTATCGGCGAAAATCTTTTTCACTTCTTCCATATATTCCTCCGGGTGGACAAGCGACGGGCTGTAGTGGGTAAGCCACAGTTCTCTCACACCCGCTTCTTTTGCAAGGCCGGCAGCTTCATAAAAGGTCATATGTTTATATTCCACTGCCTTTGCCTTTTTTTCCGGCTCTCCATACATTCCTTCACAAATCATCAGATCCGCGTTTTTCGCATTTGACAAAATCGACCTGGCCGGCCGGGTATCCGTGGTATACACACATTTGATTCCCTTTCTCTGCGGCCCGAGCACCATATCACTAGTCAGAATCCGGTCCGGAAGGGTGATGGTTTCTCCCTTTTGCAGGCGATTCCAGTATTTCATCTCTATATTATTGGCTTTTGCTTTATTGACATCAAATTTTCCGGCACGATCCACCTCGATGGAATATCCGTAACAGGTCACATTGTGATTGACACGGAAAGCCCGAATCCGGCATCCGCAGACCGGAATCTCTTCTTCTTTCTCCCGAAGTTCATGAAAAATAATCGGAAAGGGAAGATCCGGTGCGATGACGCGAAGGGAATTTACAACCCGTTCGAGTCCCCGCGGCCCAATCATAAGAAGCGGTTCTGTTCTCTGGGCATTTCCCAGTGTAAGAAGCAGCCCCGGCAGACCACTGATATGATCTGCATGATAATGTGTAAAGCAGATCACATCAATTGGCTTAAATCCCCATCCTTTTTCCTTGATGGCGACCTGGGTTCCTTCTCCACAGTCAATTAAAATACTGTGTCCGTTATATCTTGCCAATAATGACGTCAGTTTGCGGTAAGGCAGCGGCATCATACCGCCACAGCCGAGCAAACACAGTTCCAGCATAATTTTCCTCTCTTTTCTATAACAGTTCGGTCTGTTCCTCTACTTCCACAGGAATCAGAAACTGTTTCACCATATTATCGTAACAGGATTCACATAATCGAAACCTGTGAATCTGTCCGTCTTTCTCAGAAAAATATCCCCATTCCTTAGCGACAAACAGGTAATCTTCCTTTGCTATTTCTTTTTTACACTTATTACAATATACTGCTTTTCTTTTTTTATCCATTGTATTGTATCCTCCCGTCTTCTGTGATGCTTTGCATTCATTATATAGGAAAAATACATAAAATAGTTCTAGTAACTACTGGAAACAGACCACATCATCAGGAGTGCATCCTCCCTCGGGTCTTCATAGTAATTTTTTCTTCTCCCGATTTCGCAAAATCCCGCATGTTCATAAAGGGTGACCGCCGCCAGATTTCTCTCCCTGACTTCAAGAAATATACGACCTGTATTCCTTTTTTCTGCCTCTTCCAAAAGGCGATGGAGAAGTTTCCCGGCAATTCCTTTTTGGCGCTCTGAAGGCAGAACTGCCACATTGGTGATATCCGCCTCATCAAGAACCATTTTCATCCCTGCATAGCCGATAATTTTGTCTCCCTCTTTTGCCACAAACGAAAGATAATCTCCCGTCTCAAACATATCTTCGAGAGACCGGAGGGTCCACGGATGGGCAAAACATTGCCGAAACAGTTTCTGTACTCCTGAACCGTCTTCTTTTTTCATTTCACAGATTTTCATTCTTCCAATTTCTTTCCCTTTGCGAGCAGTTCCCGTTCTGCCTGAGATTTTCTTAAATAAATCGGTGCGTGAGACCCAGCTTCTTCTGCTTTGCCTTCTTTAAAAAGTGTTATGGCCCGCACTCCCACTGCTCCGGCTCTCTGTCGGCTTAAATGGGCGGGAGCATAAAAGTGATCTGTTTTTACCATTTCTTCTATGATTTCCCGGTAAACCGGCACCCCGTCTCCGAGAAAAATAACCGGTTGGTCCTGCTCATTACAGCGGCAAAGGATTTCTTCCACCGGGCAGGCTTCCTGAGGGGACAAAATTTCGAACTCCGTTCCGTTTTTAAACCGGAAGAGCCCCGTGTATACCTGTTTTCTTCGGGCATCCATCATCGGACACACAACTGCCTCGGTTCCAAAAAAGTTACAGGCCAGCCCTTCCAGAGTCGGCACCGGAACAATCGGCTTATTTAAAGCAAGACCAAGACCTTTTGCCGTGGCCGAACCAATACGCAGACCCGTAAAAGAGCCCGGTCCCGCCGCAACGGCGATGGCATCAATTTCATTTAAATCCGTCTGCGTCATTTTAACAATCTCATCCACCATGGGAAGCAGTGTCTGGGAATGCGTTTTTTTATAGTTTACCGTATACTCCGCAATTAACGTTTCATTTTCCAGTATGGCTGCGGAAGCGACCAGACCGGAACTGTCCAGAGCAAGCAGTTTCATCGTTCCACCTCCTCGATCGTGATGCATCGGTAATCAAATCCTTTCGATAAATCTTTATCGATATAGATTTTTGTATAATGATCCGGCAGAAGATCTTCAATCAGATTGGCCCATTCAATAAAGCAGACACCTTCTCCCTCCAGATATTCATCAAATCCGATTTCATACATTTCCTCCGGATCACTGATCCGGTAAACATCAAAATGATACAGAGGCAGTCTTCCTTCGTCATAGACCTGCAGAATGGTAAAAGTCGGACTGCTCACCGGCTCCGTGATCCCAAGACCGGCGGCAAATCCCTTCGTAAAGACTGTCTTCCCCACACCCAGATCTCCATAAAGACAAAAAACCTGTCCCGGTACAGCCTTTTTTCCACATTCTTCTCCGAAATGAAATGTATCTTTCTCACTGTTGCTTTCTATTCTCATCATTTCCTCCGCTATGAGATCTGTTATCTTTTTCGGCAGTGTTCTTCAATGAATCCCATAATTTCCTGCCTTTTCTCACCCATCGCTGCTGAGGGAATCAAAAAGGCGTTATTCTTTCCCGTGTATAACACTGCAACTTTTTTCATAAACAAAAGCTTCGTTACTTTTCTCCATTCCACATCAACGGCATCTTCCATCAGTTCCAGATGCAGTCCCCACTCATCAATCATATAATGAAATACACTCTGGTAAGCCGGGTTCAGTTTCTTCGCATTTTTTCCTTTCAGATAAGTAGAAAACGGCAGCCAGACAAGAATCATCAATGCACAGATGGTCGGAAGTACCATACTCTGCTGTTTGATAATAGAGCCGACAAACCATACAACGGAAAGAATACTTGCCAGCAGTACAAGAGGCTGACGATACGTATGTCCAAAGAGGAAAGACGTAAGTTCTTCTCTTGTCACTTCCGCATCAATAAAATAATGTTTTCCCTCCGGCTCTCTCATTTTCTTCGGACCGGCCGGCTCTTCTTTCGTTTCTTCCACCTCAATTTCTTCTCCCCTGATTTCTTCTTCTGCCGTCTGCTCTTCCTGCGGCTTCGGAGAATCCAGGTCAGCAAGATTCATTTTACTTATTTTTTCAAAACTATCCATGGTTGTTCCTCCTGTTCTCATTTCTGTTCTATTCTCATCGTTAACTGGATCCGTTTTTTCTCCAGATCAACGTGAAGTACCTGTACGTCAATCACATCCCCCACACTGACGACTTCCAGAGGATGTTTAATAAAACGATCCGCCATCTGGGAAATGTGGACAAGTCCGTCCTGATGAACCCCGATATCCACAAACGCACCGAAATCTATCACATTGCGTACCGTTCCCTTTAAAATCATTCCCTCTTTTAAGTCTTTCATTTCAAGGACATCTGTGCGAAGAACCGGTTTTGGCATTTCACTTCTCGGATCCCTTCCCGGTTTTTCCAGTTCCAACAGGATATCGTGAAGGGTCATTGCTCCGATTCCGAGTTCCTGTGCCATCTGCTCTTCGTTTTTTATCCGGCCGCCCGTCAGACAAAGGCCTCCGCTTCGGATATTGTCTTCGGTGTAACCCAGTTTTTTTAATAATTCTTTCGCCGCACTGTAAGACTCCGGATGAACTCCCGTATTATCAAGAGGTTCGTCTCCACCTTTGATTCGCAAAAATCCTGCACATTGTAAAAAGGCTTTCGGCCCCAGTTTCGGCACCTTTAATAACTCTTTCCTTGAATGAAATCTTCCATTTTCCTCCCGGTAGGCAACAATGTTTTTTGCCACGGTTTTACTGATTCCCGCCACATAGGATAAAAGAGGGACAGAAGCCGTATTTAAATCCACTCCGACTTTGTTTACACAGTCTTCCACCACACCGTTTAAAGCTTCTTCCAGTCGTTTCTGGTTCATAT
>JALFIK010000211.1 GCA_022776205.1 Eubacterium sp. | reverse complement strand
TACCACGCCTGGGGCCAGCATCCGACACAAAACAATATGAAAAAAATGGAAGCCCAGCGCAGCGACCTGCGGGGAAGAATGAACAAACTGGACAAAAAACTGGCCTATAAAGGCAAAAAAGCTTCCCGTATATCTGACCCTTCCGATTTTAAAGTAGGCGATCCTGTTTTTGTCACTTCTCTTTCCCTAAACGGTACGGTGAAAGAAGAAGCAAACAAAGACGGTGATATCGTGGTACAGATGGGCTTTTTAAGCTCCACCGTTAACTATAAAAATCTGGAACTTCTGGAACGGGAAAAGGCACCAAAGCCTCATAATCAGCCAAAAGACCGCTACAGCATCAACAAATCCGCCACCATTTCCCCGGAAATCAATCTTCTCGGAAACACCGTGGATGAAGCCATTGCCCGCCTGGAAAAATATCTCGACGATGCCATGATCGCCGGACTTACATCCGTACGAATCGTCCACGGAAAAGGAACCGGCGCCCTCCGAAAAGGAATTCACGAATACCTGCGCCGGCAGAAATTCATCAAATCATATAAACTGGCTGAATTTGGAGAGGGCGATGCGGGAGTAACCGTGGTAAGCTTTAAATAGACGGGGCATATTATCTTTTTGCTCCATATCGCTTCGCTCAAAGTCGCAACAAATAATATGCCCCGTCTACAGAGTGTGTAGATGCCGGGGGAGATTGACAAACTTTGTCTGGCTCTCATATGTTCACCTCATATATACTCCCGTCTACAGTGTGTGCAATAAAAAAACAGAGAGATCAAACCCCTTCTTTCGTTTCATCTCTCTGTTTTTTCATCCTATTAAATCTACTACCTTTTTCTTCCTTCAACATTCTCCACACAAATCCATCACTCCCGAAATCCCCTCACTTTCTGAATCTGCGCATATTATCTGTTGCGACTTTGAGCAATGCGATACGGAGCAAAAAGATAATATGCGCAGTTCTCTTTGAGCATTGCGATATGGAGCATTAAGATAATATGCGCAGTTCACCACTGATACCGATGCAGCTGTCCTTCCATTTCAAAGTTTTTAAATCCCTGCTGTCGCAGTGCTTCATACAATACAATCGCCACAGAATTTCCCAGGTTTAAAGAACGGATATCAGAAAGCATCGGAATCCTCACTGCCGTTTCTTTATAATCAAGGAGAATTTCTTCCGGGATTCCGGCACTTTCTTTTCCGAACATGATATAACAGCCGTCTTCATATTTCACATCGGTATAGGTCTGTTTTGATTTTGTTGTTGCCATATAGATTTTAGCACCAGGATTTTTTTCCAGAAAGTCTTCAAAGTTGAGATATGTCCGTACATCAAGTTTATCCCAGTAATCAAGCCCTGCCCGTTTTATCATTTTATCATTGATTTTAAAGCCAAGAGGCTCAATTAAATGGAGTACGCTCCCAGTAGCCACGCAGGTTCTTCCGATATTTCCTGTGTTGGCCGGCATTTCCGGTTCATGAAGTACAATATTGATCATGACTGTCTTTTCTCCTTCCGAATTTTATCAATAAAGGATGCCATTCTTCCGAGAGCCTCTTTCAGCTCCTCAATCGAATAGGCATAGGAAACCCGAAGGAAGCCTTCTCCACATTCTCCGAAGGCCGTACCCGGAATAACTGCCACATTTTCTTCATGAAGGAAACGATTAGCAAATTCATCGGAAGTCATTCCAAATTCTTTGATACACGGAAAAAGGTAAAAGGCTCCTTCCGGCTCGAAACACCGAAGCCCCATTTCGGAAAACTGATCGAGAACAAATCTTCTTCGGTGATCATAGGCAGTCCGCATCATTTTTACGTCTTCCTGTCCGTTTGCCAGTGCCTCAAGGGCTGCATACTGGCTTGTTGTCGGTGCGGCCATTATGGCAAACTGATGCAGTTTGAGAATCTGCTCCATAATAAGGCGAGGGCCTGCTGCAAACCCCATCCTCCAGCCGGTCATGGCAAACGATTTACTAAAACCGTTTATTATAACTGTTCTCTCCCTCATACCCGGCAGGGAAGCAATGGAACAGTGCTCTTTCCCATAAGTAAGTTCTGCATAAATTTCATCAGAGATTACATAAAGATCCTTTTCTTTCACAATTTTGGCAATCGGAATCAAATCTTCTTTTGTCATGATTGCTCCCGTGGGATTGTTCGGATAAGAAAGAATGAGGAGCTTCGTTTTCTCGGTAATTGCCCCAAGAAGCTCTTCGGGCTTTAATTTAAACTGGTTCTCCTCTTTTAAATTAACAGTTACCGGTACACCGTCTGCCATTTTGATACAGGGAAGATAAGATACAAAAGCCGGTTCCGGCAAAATAACCTCATCTCCCGGATTAAGCATGGCACGAAGGGCAAGGTCGATTCCCTCACTTCCTCCCACTGTAACAACCAGCTCGTGAACCGGATCATAAGAAACATCAAAACGCTGCTTCATATAAGTGGAGATTGCCCGGCGCAGTTCAATGAGACCGGCATTGGACGTATAAAAGGTTCTCCCTTTTTCCAGAGAATAAATTCCTTCCTCACGAATATGCCACGGCGTATCAAAATCAGGCTCTCCCACGCCAAGGGAAATTGCATCGGGCATTTCCTGAACAAGATCAAAAAATTTACGAATTCCCGATGGTTTTATTTCAACGACTTTATCAGAAAGGGGACTTCTCATGGTGTCACCTTCATTCTCGGACTTTGCTGTTTGTCAATGAGAATTGTTCCGTGATCCTTATATTTTTTCAGGACAAAATGGGTTGCGGTTCCCGCAACAGCCTCTAACGTAGAAAGTTTTGTGGATACAAACATGGAGACCTCTTTCAATGTCTTTCCCTCCAGGAACACGGCAAAGTCAAAAGCCCCGGACATAAGGTAAATAGCCTTAACTTCTGGATAATTGGCAATTCTCTCCGCCAGCCTCTCAAATCCCTGGCCTCTCTGTGGTGTCACCCGCACTTCAATAAATGCGGTGACTTTCTCTGTATCCGTTTTATCCCAGTTGATCAATGTAGGATATCCACAGATAATTCCCTCTTTTTCCATCTGTTCAATTTCGTTTAATACAACGGTTTCGTCCGTTCCCAGCATGACAGCCAGATCATGCAGTTGAATTCTGCTGTTGTTTTCCAGCATTCTTAATATTTCCTGACGCATTTCTATCCTCCAGATGTACTGCAGCCGCAGTACTTATTTTATTTTAATGTTTTATAATATTCATCCATATGGGGCGGTTCGAGAAAACGGACTTCCTCATCGTAATGGATGATGCGGTTGTTATCCCCGGTTGTTTTCCCGATTACTGCAGCCGGAATTCCGGCTTCCTGAAAAGCATCCGCCGCCGTTGCCCCATTCTCACAGATGAGAAGCATGGTCCCTCCGGAAAGAAGCATATAGGGATTTAGCTGAAAGTATTCACATACCTCGATCGTATGCTGCCGAATCGGGATTTTTTTTAAATCCACGGAAATTCCTGTATGCCCCGCCGAAGCAATTTTCCACAGTCCGGCAAATATACCGCCTTCCCGCACATTCTGAACACGAAGGGGATGAATTTTTTCAATGATGTCCCCTGCGTTTTTCATGGAGCCATCATCATACAAATGCTTTGCTGTCTCAAGATAAGAAGGAGCAAATCGTTTTAATAACATTTCTTCCTGCTCTGCGGCAATCAGTGCAGCTCCCTCCCTTCCTGCTGTTCCCAGTGCAACAAGATCACAGTTTGCGCCTGTCTTTTCAGACATTCTCTTTCCCTGGTTGATCCGCCCCAGTGCCGTAACAGATAAAAGAAGAGTATCCACATGGGCAGATACAGCGGTATGACCAGAGAGCACAATAATCCCCTCCTGTTTGCAAAGAACATCAACCTGCTTCATAAGTTGCTTCAGTCTGGCTTCCTCCGTCTCTTCCGGCATCAATACAGACAGAGATATCGCTTCCGGTTTTGCACCCGATGCAATCAGACTGTTCACCGCTCCATATACAGCCCGCTTCGGAGCCAGCGTCCAGCCCTCCACAGGATTTTGTAAAGCAACGATACCATTTTTTTCTGAATTTCCCGGCACAAAAAGGACTCCGGCATCCTCTCCGGATGCCGGGGAATCCTCCATGTTCTTTCTGTGTAGTTGTCTCAAAACAGAGCGTTTTAAAACGCTCTCCTTTACTTTTCCTGTCCTCATCTTTTTACCGGCAGATTTTAATCTGCCTCCTCTTTTCCTTTTTTCTCCTTTTCCGTACCAGAGTCTTCATTATTCTCTGATTTTTTTCCGTCTTCTTTATTCTTCTCCTTGTCTTTCTTTTTGTCCTCTTTCGGCTCCTCTTTCTTTTTCGTGCCAACCCGGACTACCGTAGGAGTGGACATATAAGAACTGGAGTTTACCTGGGTCTTACTTTCCTGTTTTCCGTTTATGTATACAATCTTCCAGAGCTTGGCTGTGTATCCTGTTCGTCCATAGGACTCTACCACTCGTTTTCCTTCTTCTAAAGTATTGTCTTTTACCGTCTTTTCCGAAGGATTTTTGACAGAGGTTGTCTGGGATTCAAACTCGAGTGTCCGGTTTGGGTCACGATATTCTTTCCCATAAATCGTAAAAGTAATCGTATCCCCATTGGTTTTCCCTTCGATAAATACCGGATTTTTCAGATTATTGGTAAACTTAAAATCCTTATCGGTTCCGGATATGGCCGCATCCGCAGAAAGTTTCACATAATGTACCGTCATGGAATGATTGGACCGCTCTGTCACATTAAGTTCAGCCCGCAATACCGCATTATAAAGTGTAGTTGAAACCTGACAGATTCCTCCGCCATAAGTTTCAATTGTCTGACCATTGGAGTAAGATCCCGCCAGATGATATCCGTTTTCTGCTGTAAATGGTGCTACATGGTCATAAACAGAAAAAGTTTCTCCCGGATAAAGTATGGTTCCGTTAATCAGACGGGCCCCATTTTCCACATTGGCACATCTTCCTGATGGAGAACCGGCAAAGGAAGTGGTAAAAGTCCCCAGCTCATCCTTTATCATGGTCAGTTCTTCTTCCGTATGATCTGCTTTTTCCGACTTATATTCCATTGGGAAAACCACAGACTTTTTGTCCCAGCTTTTCTCTTCGATCAGTGCTGCAAGTTTATCTGCATTCGCATCGAAATCAACAGATATTCCGTCTTTATGTTTTTTAATAATAAACTGCCCGTCTTTATGTTTGATGGAAGCGTCTTTTTTCTTCTGTTCAAAATCTTTTGCATTCTTCTCTACAACTTTACGCGTTTGGGTCCTATTCACTGAAAAAACAAGGGGCAGATTTTTTCCGGATTTCTTAAATCTGTGTACTTCTATAATCCTTGCAAATGGATTTCCTGTCTTTCCCAGGGCATATGCCTGATCTACCACATCCGTATTCTTCCACGAAAGATCCAGATCAGAAATAGGAAATGTTTTTGTTTCCTTTTTCACCTGTAAAGTTACGGTTTCCCTTCTTACTTTATCAACATAGTCCTCTACTTTATTTTCTGCCTGTTCTTTTGTCATGCCTCCAACGGAAATCCCCTGAATTGTCACACCGGGATAAATCACATCCACTCTGACATTCTTTGAATAATCATAATACAGGTATCCGCCGAAAGCACACATGGCAAGCAAAATAACAAGTATCATAATTCCTGTTTTCTTTTTCATATTCTCACTCATTTCTTTCTACATCATCATTGCAATAGAAGGAACAATTGTCGTTACAAGCATGGCAATCACAACGATTGCAACAATAATCGTCGCCATTTTCTGTCTTTTTTTTGTATCTTTTGAACTCATATTATAAACCCCTTTTCTTTTAAAATATTCTTTATTATTCTAAGCTATTTCTTGCCCACATTCAAGACCGTATTTTACTATTCTTAACGTTTTTCTTCCTCTTTTTCCCACACAAAAGTCCTTGCCGAATAATCCAGTGGGTTTCTTGTCTCGTAATCAAAAAGACAGAAGACATTTTTCCTGATCACCTCTCCGGTTTTTCCAAATCTTACTACATCAAAGGAGAACGGTTCGATATGACTCCTGTTTGCTACCTGCTTTGAATCATAGCAGCCTTTTTTTACCGCATCCGGAAACAATTTTTCCCCTTTTGACCGGTACAGTTCTTTCCACTCCTTTTTAAAAGGAGAAAGGTCCGGAGCCCAGTCCGGTCTCCCTTTGATTTTTTCCCTCGCATACATATCAAACAATATCGTTTCATCCAGGTCCCCCCAATTCTCTTCCGGCAAAAACTCACGAAGGAATTCCCGAAAAATCTCATATTTTCCCATACGGCTGTGATTTGCCTTATGATATCCCTTTTTCCGGTATTCTTCGGAAAACAATTCAAAAAATCGAAACGGACTCTCAAAATATGGCATTGCAAATTTCAAAGATGTTTTATACTGCCCGCTATTATAGTATATCTCCACCAGCTCCTCGATTCCTTTTAATAAAATAATTTCCTCATAGGAAAGCCATTTTGTTTTGAGAACTTCATAGGGAGGCATTGTTCTGTATACAATACCATATTTCTCCGCTTCTTCCTCCATCACCGTTCCTTTTAATACTTTTAAAAATCCAAGTTGCAGCTGATCCGGTTCATGGACATAAAGTTCATTAAATGACCTGGCAAAACTTTCATAATCTTCATAAGGAAGACCTGCAATCAAATCCAGATGCTGGTGAATGTTTCCCAGCTTGTGCACCCGGTCCACATTGGCAAATAAGCGGGGCAGATTCATATGACGATGGATAGCGTCTATCGTCCTTTTATTCGTTGACTGCACACCAATTTCCAGCTGAATTAATCCAGGACGCATTTTTTCGAATAGGGCGAGTTCTTCCTCTCCTAACAGATCAGAGGATATTTCAAAATGGAAGTTTGTAACCCCATTATCATGTTCTGTAAGGTATTTCCAAATAATAAGAGCTCTTTCTCTGTTGCAATTAAACGTACGGTCTACAAACTTCACCTGGGGAACTTTAGCCTTTAGAAAACAATCCAATTCTTTTTTTACCAGATCAATGGAACGAAACCGGACCGTTTTATCCACGGAAGAAAGACAGTAACTGCATCGAAACGGACAGCCCCGGCTTGTTTCATAATAAAGGATCTTATGTTCAAAAAACTGAAAATTCTCATATACAAACGGAACACAGTCCATATCCATAAGAGGAGCAAAACCTGTGTTTTCCGTACCGCTTTCCCCCTGCCGATAAACAATTCCGGGAATCTGTCCGGGAGTTATCTCCCGGCTTTCTTCTATCTGCCATCGAATCAGCCGGACAAATACTTCCTCCCCTTCTCCCTGCATAACCAGATCCACTGCCGGATTTTCTTTCAGGAAACGCTCCGCGTGATAAGAAACTTCCGGCCCTCCGACCCAGATTCCGATTTGCGGATTTAGCTTCTTTAATTCTCCCATGAGCTCACGAACATACGCTATGTTCCATATATAACAGGAAAAAACAATCACATCAGCCTCACATTCATACAGATCACAAAGAATATCCTCCACATACTGATTGATCGTATATTCTTTTATCATAATTTCCGCTCCATCAATCTGTTTTCTGTCTGCATAAGCCTTCAGACAGTATACCGCCAGATTTGAATGGATATATTTCGCATTAATTCCACACAATAAAAACTTCACAATAACCTCCCAAAATTTGATCACGCATAATGATAACCCATTTTTTCTGTTGAAGTCAACCAAAGTACAATAGTCTCTGGATATTCTGGAAGAAATGATGGATTTTTTTAAAAAATACTTGCATTTTTATTTTATCTGTGATAATATGAATTTCGTTGCAGAGCAGTAATGCTGTTTGCGGGTGTAGTTCAATGGTAGAACACTAGCCTTCCAAGCTAGATACGTGGGTTCGATTCCCATCACCCGCTTTTTTTCAAAATTTTCAAAATAGTTGTAATAATTCTTGACAATATGAATATTTATGGTATACTTAATATCAAAATAATTGTTATGCACGAGTGGCTCAGTGGTGGAGTATCGCCTTGCCAAGGCGAGGGTCGCGGGTTCGAATCCCGTCTCGTGCTTTTTTTATTGCCTGTTTTCATGGAAAATGATTCCTCTTTGCCGCAGTGCGATTCTGCCCGGAGGGCTTTTTTTATGTAATAGGAAAGTTTTCGGCCTTTTCTATTACATAGAAAAGGCATCTGCACCGACGATTGATTTTCGTAAGTACAGATGCCTAATTATTATTCCCGTCTGCTCCGTCTATTATTACATTTTCGTTTGGAAAACCGGCTCATCCGTTTTATTTAAGTATTTCTATTTTCTTCTGATAAATCTTTTCCGTCTCAAGAATTGTATCAATCAGGTCATCCACAGAATGATACCGATATCTTGCAAACATGATATTCCAGTCAATAAGAAGAGACAGCGTCGTTGCAAAACGACGGGCATTCACATCTTCAATGGCAAGAAAATCCGGATATTCAATCTCGCTTGCCGCACGGAACCAGTTTACCATACTGGCATAACCCGGTGCCGTTAGCATGACTTCCTCGAGAACACTTCCTAAGAGACCCTCCTGCCCTTCATATCTATCCTTGGCATCTTTCTGCCAGCACTTTGTAAATGTCATGTTATATGTCTCAAACAATTCCTTAATCGTCGCGAGAAGATAAGCTTTAAATCTCTTCCTCTCCTCTTCTGTGGAAAACGGTTTAAAACACGCAGCACAGTACTGGGAAATCAGATTGCCTGTCAGATATCCAAGATCGTATCCAAAAGGTCCCACAAAGGTAAATTCCATATCAATTACCTTCATCTCCTCCCGGGATGCTAAAAGATTGGATGTATGCAAATCCGCATGAATCAGTGCATCGGCATGACTCATAAAGTTTCGTCTTAATTTATAAAGTTCTGTCCGATAACGGCTGTCCTCTCCGAACTGTGTGGCAAACTTCTTAAAATTATCTCCGAGAGAAGACTCCATCTCACATCCGAAGCAGTCAAGAAACATACCGTCTTCCATAATCCTTCGCAGTTCTGTATTTTCAAAACGACACTGAAGTTTCCTGTATTCCTCCCGGGAAAGATAAAACTCCGACGTGTAAAATTCTGTTTTTGCCATGTACTCCCCGCACTGTCTTCCCAGTTTTGGAAATACCTTATTCTTATTCAATGCAAAGCGAACAATCTTTAACTCTGAAACATCTTCCATGACAAATACATGATTCTCCTCATCCTGAAAAATCGGCTTTGGCACATATTCCGGCACAATAGCATACAGAATACGCATGCTGTCATATTCCAGACGATTACGATAAGTTCCGATTGCCTGCTCTGTAACACGACTTCTAGGCAGACCCTGTTTTACGACAAAGGCCTGAGACGGTGTGTGAACCCGGTAAATATAATTCACATAACCATCCCCGTCTTCTTCCTGGGTCCCCTCTCCAATCATACGGATTGAAACTGGACAGTCCCATCTAACATTCGGCATATGCTCTTTCAGATACTCTATAATATTGTCCTTCGTTATCTCTTTCATATTTCTGTCCCCAAAATGAACTTATAACATACCTTCTCATATTTATTATAATCTTCTGCCCTGACAAAAATAAAGAAACATCTTTGGCACAGAAAGGTAAAAAAAAGAAAAAATGCCCAGAACCGGAATCGAACCAGTGACACGAGGA
>JALFIK010000206.1 GCA_022776205.1 Eubacterium sp. | reverse complement strand
TTTCAAGTTCTTTAATTTTATCATTCAGTTCAGAAAGTTTCCGTTTTAAGGAATCAAGTACCGAAGTATTTTTTTCATGAATCTGTTTATTGTCTTCCTGATTTTTTAACAGCTTTGCTTTTTGTTCACGGATTTCTTCCATCTGGGATATTAAAACCCGATGCTCCTCTTTAAGAGAAGCAATTCTGTTCTGAAGAGTTTTTTTCTTTTCTTCCATGACCGGAATCTGATTTTCCAGATCGTGCAGTTTCAGAGCGGCATCATCTAGAGTCTGCTTGTCCTTCTCAATTTGTTGAATCATCTGTTCCTTCGCTTTACGAATTTCCGTCAGATTTTCGTTGACTTTCTTCCATCTCTCTTTTGACGTCTCCATGCTTTCTTTCCACTCTTCGAGTTCTCTTTTTCGTCCAAGAAGATTACCGGAGTGACGAAAAGCTCCTCCGGTGATGGCACCTCCTGGATTTAACAGTTCGCCCTCAAGAGTAACAAGGCGAAGGGTAAAATGATATTTTCCAGAAAGAGCAAGGGCATGATCAATTGTATCGACTACAACTGTTCTCCCAAGAAGAGATTCCATTAATGGCAAAAATCGATCTTCCACTGTCACCAGTGTGCTCGCTATTCCAATGACACCTTCTTCCCGAAGTACCGCCGGAGAAATAGAAGAATTTTTCCGACGAATATTTGTGAGGGGCAGAAAAGTTGCCCGGCCAAATCGGTTTTTTTTCAAAAAACCAATCATTTTTTTTGCCACATCACTGTCTGTGGTCACAATATTCTGCAATGCTCCGCCCAGGGCGATTTCAATGGCCGTCTCATATTTTTGCGGCAAAGAAACAATGTCTGCAACAACACCGATAATTCCCGGATTTTCTTTTTTTTGTTCCATTACCCGTCGAATCGACTGGTTGTAGCCTTCATAGTTTTCTTGGATATTGAAAAGAGTTTCATACCGTGAACGGGCACGGAGATAATCCTGATTAAGCTGGTCTGCCTCTCTGCGTCCCCGGCCTTCTTTCTCTTCTAAATCCGCTTTTTGATCAAGAAGTTTCTCATAATCTGTTTCATATTTTGCATACAGAGCAAAGGCTTCCTCTTTTTTTCCCCGGAGTATTTCCACATTTTTCTCATATTCCTTCCGTTCTGTATTAAAGGATAGATAACGGCTGTTATATTCTGCATTTCGAATTTCGAGCTGTTCTTCGAGAGCATTGTAGCGTCCAAGCTTTTCTTTCGTATCGGAACTGCTGTTCATAATTGAAAATAACTGCTCATTTTCCCGGTTGACCTTCTGCTCAAGTTCTGTCTTCTCATTTTGTGCTTCTTCCAGCCGGAAGGTAAGTTGTTGAAGCTCTTTTTCTTTGGCAAGAAGAACCGTTTGTTTTTCCGTCTCCTCTGTCGCTAAATTTTCAAGATTTGTCGCTCTCTTCTTTTCTTCCTCGAGATTTTCTTTTTCCATCTCGTCATAATGAGAAAGAAGAAGGAGGTTCGAATCTATTTTGTGAGAAAGAATGAGAATCTGGTTTTCTATCTCTTCCCGCTTTTCTTTTTCGGTATTTAAATTTTCTTCTTCCTTTTCCAACCGGTGGGTAATTTCTTCTGTCTGTTTCTGAAAATAAGCATTTTTTCCCTTGATTTCCTCGTATCGTTTTCTTGTTTCCTCTAAATCGCCGGCAACTATTTTCAGTTGTCTTTCTTTCTCTTTTTGTTCCTCAGTAAGCGTATCAAAATCATATAAAAACAGATGAAGATCCAGATCTTTTTCCTCATCTCGCAGTTTCAGATACTCTCTGGCTTTTTGACTCTGGACCTCGAGAGGGCCAACCTGTTTCTCAAGCTCTGATAAAATATCTGTCACGCGCTCAAGATTCTGCCGTTCCTGTTCCAGGGAATGCTGGGTTACTGCACGATTTTTCTTATATTTGGCAATACCGGCCGCCTCGTCAAAAAGCTCCCTGCTGTCTTCGATCTTTCCACTTAAAATTTTTTCGACCTGGCCCTGACCGATAATGGAATACCCTTCTTTTCCAATTCCCGTGTCATAAAATAGTTCTACAATATCCCGACGCCGGCATAAAGATCCGTTTAATAGATATTCACTCTCTCCGGAACGGTAAACTCGTCTTGCCACCGTCACTTCCTCATAATCAAGAGGAATGATCCGGTTAGAATTTTCAAAAGTGATTGCCACATAGGCAAATCCCATGGGTTTCCGATTCTGAGTGCCTGAGAAAATGACATCTTCCATCTTCGAACCACGGAGCTGTTTTGCACTTTGTTCTCCCAGAACCCATCGGACTGCGTCTCCGATATTACTTTTCCCACTGCCGTTTGGTCCGACAATTCCGGTAATTCCCTGGGGAAATTCAAATACAATCTTGTTGGCAAAAGATTTAAACCCGTTTATTTCTATACTTTTTAAATACATACTACACCTGCTGTTTTTTTAACAGTAGTATGGTTTGATAGGCAGCAATCTGTTCCGCACCTTTTTTCGTCTTGCCCGTACCCTGAGCGTACGGTTTTCCACCTATTCTGGCTTCCACCGTAAATTCTTTATTATGATCCGGACCGCTTTCCTTTGTGAGGACATATTGTAAATGGGACTCCTGCCTTGCCTGCACCATTTCCTGTAAAATTGTCTTCGCATCATAAAAGAGGGTCTTATCTTCCACATCTTTTAACAGATGATTATGAATGAAACAGGATACTTTATCCATCCCTCCGTCAAGATAAATCGCACCGATCAATGCCTCAAAAGCATCGGAAAGAATAGAATCTCTCTCCCTTCCGCCCGTAATGTCTTCTCCCTTGCTTAAAAAAAGATAATCTCCGAGGGCAACATCCCGGGCACAGATTGCCAGAGTATATTCACACACCAGGCTTGACCGCAATTTCGTCAACTTCCCCTCGTCATAAGAAGGATACTGTTTGTAAAGATAGTCGGATATGGTGATTTCCAGTACAGCATCTCCGAGAAACTCCAGTCTTTCGTTGTTTGCTTTTTTTCTTCCCCTCTGTTCATTGGCATAAGAACTGTGAGTCAGCGCCAGGGCAAGAAGCCGTTTGTTTTGAAAGGAATAACCGATTTTTTCCTCCAGTTCATGAAATCTCTCTGTTCTCATTTATTTGTCGCCTCCTGTTTCCTGCTTTTCTTTTTCCACTTCTGCAGAAAGATGGGAGACGATTTTTTCATTGATGTTCTGCTCTTTAAAGGTTACACACTGGAAAATAGCATTTTTCGTCTCTTTCGCTGTGGCACTTCCGTGGATTTTAACCACCAGGCCTTTCAGCCCGAGAAGAGGTGCTCCGCCATATTCAGACGCATCGAACGTCTTGAGTGTCTCTTTTAAAGCCGGTTTCACAAGAAGAGCACCCAGTTTGCTTCTGGTTGTTGACATCATACCTTCTTTAATTTTATGAACAAGGGTGCTTGCAAGCCCTTCTTCCAGTTTTAAAATAACATTTCCGACAAAGGCCTCTGTCACAATCACATCTGCATCTCCCTTCGGGATATCTCTTGCCTCAATACTGCCGATAAAGTTAATATTTTTACATGCTTTTAATAGTGGATAGGTTTCTTTCACCAGTGCGTTACCCTTCGCTTCTTCCACACCGATATTTACAATGGCAACTTTTGGTTTCTTTATTCCTATAACATCTTCCATATAAATAGAACCCATCTGCGCAAACTGGAGCAAATGCTCCGGACGAGCATCCACGTTTGCTCCACAGTCGATCAGAAGGGAAATCCCCTTCTCCGTTGGGATAAGAGGTGCAAGGGGTGCCCTCTTTACTCCCTTTCCTTTTCCAACAAGAATCTGGCCTCCTACCAGAACAGCACCGGAGCTTCCTGCGGAAATAACCGCATCGCATTCCCCGTTTCTTACAGACCGGATTGCTACGACCAGGGATGAATCTTTCTTTTTTTTGATTGCCATGGCCGGTGCCTCATTACAGCTTATTTCCTCCGTCGTATGGACAATCTTTATCTGGTCTTTCTCATATTCGTACTTTTCAAGTTCCTTTTCAACTCGCTCTTTGTCTCCGTAAAGGATTATTTTAATATCCTTTTTTTCCTTGACCGCATCTACAGCCCCTTTGACAATTTCCATCGGCGCATTATCTCCGCCCATGGCATCCAGGGCGATCACTGCTTTATATTCCATTGTTTCTCCTTTCCTTTCTGGAAAGTACTCTCGGAAAATCATTTGAGAAAAAAACTTTCCGAGAATACTTTATTATAATATGGGTATCTTTGGAAAAAACAAAATTCCCCAGACTAGATTATCACAATTGTCCGGGGAATTCAATATAAAACTCCGTTTCGTTATTTAAATATAACCGAGAAGTGCACTCTGTTTCTTTACAAATCCTTCATATTCTTCTCTGCTGTTTTGCTGATATTCAAATGTTACATAATCAGGTTTTATACGATTTATCAGTTCTTTTACCCCCTGACCGCAAAATGGCTGGTGAAGATCGATATCACAGGCATGCTGGTAGGCAAGCTGAAACAGGTCATAAAAAGGAACATTGTCAAAATCGATTGGCTGCTCCTTCCAGTCCGCCTTCTGTTTTTTTACATAATCCCCACTGAGAGACATTTGCAAATGTAATCCCTTAATCCAGTCAGTAATTGGAAATCCTGCTTCCTCATGGGCATCTAACATCTGGTTAATATAGGCAACCGCATCCTCCGGGGTTTTTAAATCACTGTTCGTGTTCATAAAATGTCCCGTATCTAACATAATTCCCTTATGACTGCTGTGAATTCCCTCCACAAGCTTTTTGGTGAGAGCTGGTTCCTTCATCGTAAGACCACTCCACCAGAGATTTTCCACAAGAAAATCAAAAGGATATTCTCTTTCATCAAGAAGGGTATTGATGACTTCCAGGGATGCATCAATTACTTCTTCATTTGTATATTTGTATTGATAAGTATAGCTTTCCCTTAAAGTTACTTCAGAAACATGAAAAACCACATATTTGGCCCCGATTTTTTCTGCATAATCAAGATCTCTCCGGAGACAATTCAGATAACATTCCCTGTCCGTTCCCCCGTAATAATCAATCCACTGCTGACGGGAATCAAACTCCCGGTCCAGACGGTCATAATCACCTTTCCAGAAATCCATCCAGAAAATGTGAAAATAAAGATGAACTCCATTCACCATCTCAGGTTTTATCTTTCCCTGATCCGACTCGCCCGCAAGAATTACCTCAAGGCCATTCAGACCGCCATCCTGACAGGACTTCATAATATCTTCGCTGTCTTTATACCGGTCAAGCATTCCGGAGTATACAGAAAAATTCATGGATCTGCATTCCGGAATGTACTCTGTTGTATTCTTTCCTCCCATTTTCCCTCTCCTTTTTCTTTGTTATTATTACACTCTGGTCAAAGCAATCCGTATTTCACCTTGATTCTCTGCAGTTTTTCAAGAAGTGGCTTCGCACCAAACCAGAGGAAAATAAATGTGGAAGAAGCATGAACCAGATCAACCGGAACTCCGGAGATATATACAGCCAGAACCCCTTCCCATGTAATATCATACACACTCATAAATAAGGCGGCAAGATTCATAATTCCGCCATAGATCATAAATGTTACAAGAAAGCCATAAATACAAAGAGAAAGCCGTTTGGATGGAAGCAGCCCCTTCTGATGAAGTATTCCGGATAAAAAGCCAATAAATCCGCAGGTGAACATCTGCCACGGTGTCCATGGTCCCTGTCCGAATAAAAAGTTACTGACAAGCATGGTAACTGCTCCTACCAGAAAACCTGCTTCCCCGCCAAAGGCAATACCACTGATAATTACTACCGCCACTACCGGTTTAAAGCTCGGCACCATGAAAAATGCTGCCCGGCCCGCACAGGCAAGAGCTGCCAGAGAAGCCAGAACAATCAGCTCCCTTGCCTGTGGTTTTCTTCCTTCAAAAACCATGAAAAACGGAATCATGGCATAGATCATAAGGAAAAGACTGATTCCATAGTAGATTTTTCCTCCCATGATTTCATTGATTCCGCTGATATCTCCCTTCCAGGCCATGGCTCCAAAGACAACGGTCACCGGAATGACGATAAGCAGAAGCAGAAGTGCTACGCGGGTTCTTTTTGAAAGCTTTTTCTTTTCTGTATTCATATAACTTTCGGTATCCACTTCAAAAGTATCGTTGTACAAAACAACATCGGAAGCTTTTTCTTTTTTCTTCTTTGTTGTCACTTTCTTTCCAAAAACGGTGTAAGGAACATCTTTTGCATCATAAAAAGAAGTTAAAAATTCACGGTTTTGTTTGCGGATTTCTCCTGCATCAGACATTCCACCACATCCTTTCCTGTTACTGCCATTGGAAAATATTTCCTTGCCATTCGGTTTGCCGCGGTTGTATAAAAATTATTTCCTGCAAAGAATTCTGCCGGTTCCCCGCAGGCAGCTACATTTCCATCAAAGAAGAGGCCACAGCGGTCTCCATATCTGGCACAAAATTCAATATCATGGGATATCATAAAAATTGTGACCCCCTGCTCTTTTAAAAGTTCAAGGATATCAGCGAACTCTTCTTTAAAATAGCTGTCGAGACCTTTTGTCGGCTCATCCATCAGAAGGACTTTCGGACGAAGAAGAAGAATTTTTGCCAAAGCAAGACGCTGCTGTTCTCCACCGGAAAGATCATATGGGTGACGGTGAAGGAGACCTTCTAAATGCGTTACCTTTGCCACACCTTCTACTGCTTCCCTCTTTTCCATCGATAAATGATATTCATCATTTTTTTTCTCTCTCGGACCGCCGACCATCTCAAAAAGCTCCAGTTCTACCGTCTTTTTTACAAATAAAGACTGGGGATTTTGTGGAAGGACACCAAGATACCCACGGAATAACTCGTTGGAATTATATCGACGAATATCTTTTCCAGAAAGAAGAATTTTTCCGCGATAAGGTTTCCTTAAACGACTGATCAGAGAGAGCGTTGTCGTTTTCCCTGTACCGTTTCCGCCAAGAAGACAGAAAAATTCTCCTTTATATATTTTTAGATTCAGACCTTTAACGACATCCGGACTATCTTTTTCATAGCGAAACCACACATCTTTACATTCTAGCAACACTTCCGGCTCCTTTCCTGAACCATCGGAAGACTTTTTCGGAGCAAATTTTTTCGGATTTTTTGCCGGTCCATCGTTAATTTTTGCCGGAGGAATTCCGTCCTGACTGCATATTTCATCCAGCCATTGTCTTCCATCCCGGACAGTGATCGGACATGGAAGATCGGAATCTATCTCCGAATAAATTTGCATCGGCACCGGCATGGCAAGAAACATGTCATGATTTTTATCTTTAAGAACCTGTCCAATGTAGGAAGGAGCTCCTTGTGCCAGAATCTCTCCCTTATCCATGACAATAACCTGATCGGCTGCCGGAAATACATCTTCCAGACGGTGTTCCGTCAGTATCACCGTGATTCCAAGATCTCGATTTAGTTTTTTTACGGTCTCCAGGAAATCCGAAGCTGCAATCGGATCCAACTGGGATGTTGGTTCATCGAGGATGAGAAGCTCCGGGCGCATAGCCATGATGGACGCAAGATTGAGGAGCTGTTTTTGCCCGCCGGAAAGTTCAGAAACATTTTTATAAAACCATCTCTGAATACCAAAATAACTTGCCATTTCAGCCACTCGAATCCGGATTTCCGGTGTAGAATATCCCAGACTTTCGAGTCCAAAAGCCAGCTCATGCCATACTTTATCTGTCACAATCTGGTTATCCGGATTTTGAAGAACAAAACCGATTTTCTGGCTCTGATCCCGATTGGACATCTCTGATAACGGCTGTCCGTTAAATAAAATCTCTCCTTTTCTTTTCCCATGTGGAGTAAGCGGAGTTTTTAAATGACTTAACAGTGTACTCTTTCCACAGCCGCTCTTTCCGCAAAGTACAAGGAATTCTCCCTCCTCCACTGTCAAATTTATATGATTTAATGCCCTGACGTCCTCATTCGGATAAGCAAAGCACAAATCTTTTATCTCTATACTTCCCATAAACGGTATCCTCCCATGTCTTCTTTCGTAATATTTTCCCGCATTTTTTTCCAGACATATCTTTCATAAAGTTCCATTGCGACCGGCATAAGACAAAAGATCAGATAGCTCGCGAAAACAAGAAGACTGTCCGGGGTAAAAGGAATTCCTGTAATCACAATCTTTGGATTAAACATTGCGTATGCATATCCTTTTTTTACGCCGTAAATTAGGATTCCTATGATGGCTGCCATGAAGGTTAAAGCCATTCCGTCTCTTTTATCAAAACGATAAATAGAAAAAGCGGTTCTCCCCTTTTCTCCATAACCTCGACATTTCATGGAATCTGCTGTTTCTATGGCATTTTCCAAAGCCCATGTAACAAGAATGGAAAAAATGGTAATCCCATGTCGGATCCGCTTGACAATATTTCCCTGATTTGTACTTCTTCCCACACATTTTTGCCCGTCGGATATAACATTCATCTGCCTGGCAAATCTTGGGACAAATCGGAGACACATGGATAAAATCAAGGAAAGTGCCGGTATGATTTTCCCGAACAAATATATGAACTTATCCGATGTCATTACTTCTGTATAACAAGAAAACCATACCAGAGTAGCAGCAAGCATCATTGCCATAACCAGACCATAAATACAGCTTTCCAGAGTGAATGGATTTCCGTTATACAAATATCCGATGATGGTCACTCCATAATGATTAAACATCGGATTAATAAGGGCAACAACAATCATCGCCGGCAGAGAAAACATCAGGTTAAACTTCAGTGTATGCTTTACTCCTTTTAATAAAAAGGAGTAAGTAACTGCACTCAAAAATGATATTGCCAGAACAACCGGATGGTTCACAAAAATTGTGACACCGATCACCACGACGAAATAGAGCATATTGAGTGCCGGATGATAGGATGAAAATGTATCTCTCAAAATAAATCCTCCTAATGCATGGAATTGTCTCCCACATCTTTACCAAGATTACAGGTATAAACCCACTCGATTACGTCTCCATCTGAGACCTGATATTTACTACTTCCATAATTTGGAAACCAGCCATTTATACAAAACATCCATCCGGAAAGTTCTCCACAGTCAAATTCATAAAGCTGATTAATTCCCTCTACATAAGCAGAATTATAAGCCGGAGTATAAGTGGCTTCCATATGAATTCCTTTTTCTTTACAAACTCTCTTTAAAATATCCTGCACAGATTCTCCTTCCTGAATTTCTACGATAGTCGGAGCAAGAATCACACCATCGGAAGGAACAAATTCTTCTTTACCCTTTGTCAGTTTATCCATATTATCAAGGATCGTTGCACAGTTAATGGAAATGGTACAGGTCGGAGCACCGCCTTCATTTACCACATCACCATTTTTTGTATCACCACTCTGACTTTCCCCTGAAGAACCATTTTCCGAAGATGCGGCATCATTGTGTATCCCTGAGACAGAGCTGTTTGTTTCCCCATTGTCTGCATTTGCATTTGCGGCTCCTTTATTTTGTCTTCCTGCCACACCACCGACAACATAACAGTCCCCATCAAGTGAAGTTACTTTCATGGAAAGAATAGTTGCTTTCTTATCCGTCTGACTGTCAATCGTCACATCGCTCATTTTCGCCAGTTTCTTATTTTGCTCTTTTAATAAAAGACCTGTATCAGATTTCCAGTTCGTCGGAAGAGTTACCGCAAGAGTCGGAACACAAATAAGCCCTTTCCCGTTCATCGTCATTTTTAAGGCATCGGTTGCATTATTGGCTTCCTTCTTAATATCATCCAGTTTTTCTGTGGTAAAATTAATTTTCAGATTCTGGTCTGCCGGATTCTGGATCTGCTTTGCGTTAAATGTCCAGACATAAGAAATTCCGTCATCCGTTGTCCCGGTAAACTGAATTGTCTTATCTTCGCCGGCCACTGTCTCAAACTGCTCCTTTGTAATCACACCGTCTTCCGGAATTTCGTTGACATCAGAAAGAGCCTCCACATTTCCTGAAGATTTCTTACTTCCTGCGGAAGTTTTGTCGCTGCCCTTACATCCTGTAAGAAGTATCATACAAAGAACCATAAAAACCGCCAGGTTTTTCCATAACTTCTTTTTCATCTTGTTCTTCCTCTCCTATCTTTTTCTTCTTTTTTTATAAATAAACAGCAGTAATGCTTCAACAAAAAGCATAAGAACCGCTCCTACTATAATATAAGTAATCGCTCCCAGTGGAATATGTAAAGTAATGGTTTTGTCCATCCAGCTGCCTTTTTTATCAGTATTCCCATCATCCATGGAAGAAAGCTCGTCTGAATCGTCGGATGATGTACCGTTCTCCGGAATATAATCCGCTCCGTCAAAAGACCAGCCGTCACTTTTCTTCGTCGCTGTCGTGGCTGTTGCATTTTTTGATGTCGTCCCTGTCGGTTTTCTTACGGCAGTTGTTGACTGAGAAACCGTTCTTTTTACCGGTACAGCTGTTGTTCGTGCTGTTGTTGTGGCAGAACTTTTCTTTTCTGTTGTGGAGGGTTCCGTAACGGTAATTTTACAGGATGCTTTTTTCCCACTTCCATCCTGAGCTTTTACAGTAACTGTCGCAGTGCCCTTCTTTATTCCTTTTACGGTTCCCTTCTGGGTAACAGTTGCAACTTTTTTATTGGAAGAAGACCATTTTACTTTTTTACTAGATGCAGTGGAAGGATAAACAGAAACAGATAATTTTCTTGTCTTCCCTTTTGTTATCGTAATTGCACTATAATCAAGAACAACCTTCGTTACTTTTTTCTTTGAAGCAGTCGTGCCCGAACTGGTCGTCCCACTGACGGTACTCGAATTTCCAGCACCGGTTCCGGCGGGTCGTGTCCCTGCTGATAAAGAGACATCGCTCATATCATAAAGAGCTGTTTTTCCATCGATTATTCGCTGATAAGCGACACAGGCATACATTCCCTGCTCTGTGGCAAGACCATTGAGCTGTCCGGCCGCACCTCCGCCGTTATTTCCGGAGTCTGGCAGCACATGCATAAATCCTCCCGGAGAAACATAAAAATCATACAGTCGGCTCATCGGCCACTTTCCGTTTTTAATAAATCTTTCATCCTTTCCCGGATCAATGCCAATGGAAGTAAGGGCAACAATCACCTGGGCTATGCTTTCTGCAGTTTCCGTACCCATTGTGGCATATCCGCCATTTTTATTCTGATTCGCAGAAAGCCAGGTAAGAGCCCGGTCAACAGCAAAAGTTACATCTTCCCTCTTTCCATAATAGGATGAAAGCGCCTGTATGGTCATTCCTGTCACATCCGAATCTGCAACATTTCCGGATAAAGCCCAGCCTCCACCGGCCTTCTCTCCATCAAGAATATATTGAATGAGTCCTTCCTCCGTCGTCTGCTCCTTCGCTGAACTATCTATCGGAATGGAATAAGAAGGATGACATTTCAGGGCAATTAAAGCCCAGACAGGTCCGTTAAATCCCTGTTGTTTTACATTGGTAAAATCAGACAGATAGGCAAAAAGATTATGTCCTGCAATATTGCGTACATCTTTTCCCATTGAAGTAAGAGAAATAATCAGCTTCGAGTACTCCGTGTATTTTGTATTCGTAAGAACCCAGTCTTTCTCATCCATGTATCGAATTACATTATTATAAAAAGTATCAATATAGGTTGCAGGTGCAGGACTGTTGCATCTGCTCATCCCCAGCACATTCCATATGCTAGAATAATCCGGATTCGTATCCACAGATAACATATAAGATCTTACTTTCTTGATCACATCATTTACACCAGGATTCAGTGTCTGAGCCTGAGATGCCCGGGCGGAGACCGGAAACAGTGCGAAAAGAAACACAAGACAAAATACACCAATCCTGTATGTTATCCTGTGTTTCCATCGTATCCTTTTCTTTTCTTTTCTTTTGTTATGTAATATATTACTCAAAATACTTTCCCTCTTTGCCTGCATGACCGGAACAGACATCTTTCTAAAATATTATCGATTCTTTTCTCTCCTTAACGAGAAATTGCGTATTATATAAACCAACAAGTTTATTATAATACGCAACAGGTAAGATTTCAACAAAAATCAAGTTTTAATTTATATATTATGCTTATAAAGTTTTTACATTTTTAATAATAAATTGGAACAAAGTAATAAATTTTATCCCCATCAAACTGTAAAAAGGAGAAGTGTGACTGAAAATCCGTACGAATCCAGTTGTCGTAAATCCATACACAGTCAATACACCGGAGCAGAGTACGAATCATCTCTGTAAGACTTTCCTCATCAATCTTTTCTGCAGAAAGTTCGAAGGCAATATATTTACCACCTTTCACTTCGATTGGTTCCATTCCATCCGGAATTGGTTCCTCTTTTTTCCATAACGGTCCAAGGACATACCGGCAGATTTCATTTTTATCAGTTTCTTTTTTAACCGTCTGGTAAAATGCTGTCATTTTCCTGTTTCCATCCATTGTTTCATAGCAGGTTCCCTCCAGGGAAGGAAGGTCATGAAACATCCAGTATGCTGTCTGAGATGGGATATCCAGATCCATCTGAACCGGATTATCTTCGGACTTCAGTGTGGCACAAAGCACAGTAAAATCTTCTAATTCCACTGTATTTGCGTTAATCTGGCGAAAATGATCTTTATAAAATGCGTCAAGATTCAGAATATTTCCCGGAGGCGCAATTGAATTGTCATCCTTTCTTTTCTTTATATATTTCGTAAGAGAAAATCCAAAACATGACTGAAAGCGATCCCGGATAAAAAATTCCGAATATCCAAGTTTCGCAGCTACCTGTTTTGGGTTTAAATCCTCTTTGGCATGTTCATCCACATATTCAACAACTTGGTTAATGATATTTCCAAGATTCGTACCGACCTCTATTCCACCAAACCCTTTTACCAGCGGTACATACAGATAGGAATAGTCCTGATCAAATGCCTCAAAAGTATATCCCATCGTATCCATCACTTTCTCATTTAGATCTCTCCAGATATTAAACACATACCAGGCCAGTTCCCGGGAATTCCGTGAGATTTCATAATAATCTGCACCTCTTTCTATGGCGAAAACCGCATAATTCCCTCCACCAATTTCCATGCGTACATGACCATCCAAAAGACTGTCTTCTTTTCGAATCGGCGGACCAAACAGATAGTGTAACTGATCTTTCTTCTCTCGGTTATGCCACCAGATTCCCCACTGTTTACGGGAGTCATTTAAATTAATTTTATTACTTGGATGCCGGAAAACATATGCACATTCTTCCAGAAGATCGGTATGTTCTCCATTTTCTGCATGCATGGGATAACCCTCAATCACGACATTTTCCAGTTTCTGATAAGTCAGATAGATCTTTCGATTATTGATCTGCGTTTTGCACGGCATATCAGGAACCATAAATGCCTCACGAAACTGAGCGGGCTTCACTCCAAATTCTTCGTGGAATGCATTATAAAAACTTTTCGACGGAAAACCGTTTCTTTTTCCAATCACATCCAGTGACTGATTACCACCTGCAATTTCTTTTGCTGCCTGTCTTAAATTTAATTTTCTCATAAATTTTGCAAAAGATAACTCAAAATAGTCACTAAAAAATTTATTAAAACCATTGACACTGTATCCGATCAGATCTGCGATTTCTTTCTGTCCGATTCTCCGGTATCTGTTTTTCAAAATATATTTTATAATCTTTTCTCTTTTTTCTCTGTCATTCATCGAATCAACCTTCTCCCTGCCTCATGAGAATTCCTTTTTAAAAATTATACTTGAAATATGGGAAAAATTCAAGAATTAAGGACTTTTTTACATAAAAAAAGAATCCTGCCCGGAGGATTTTTATATAATAGGGAATTTTTCAGACTCTCCTATTATATAAGAAAAAGACCCGTATCGAAACGAGTCTTTTCCTCTTGCCGCACATGAACCAATTATGTGACTGGATGATTTATATTTTAATAGCCCATTTCAGGAGAAGGCTGTGCAGCTTTTGGAGCTTCTTTAATTTCTGAAACGGCAGCTTCTGTAGTAAGGAGTGTGGAGGAAATGCTTACTGCATTCTGTAAAGCACTCTTTGTTACCTTCACAGGATCAATAATTCCGCTTTCAATCATATCAACATAAGTTTCTGATACTGCATCAAAACCAATTCCCGGTTTTTGTTCTTTAACCTTACTGATAATTACAGAACCGTCGAGACCCGCATTACTTGCGATGGCATCCAGAGGTTTTTCCAGTGCTTTTTTCACAATTTCAGCACCGGTCTTCTCATCCCCTTCTAAAGAATCGATCACTTTATCCACATCTTTCTGAGCGAATATGTAAGCAGAACCGCCTCCGGCAATGATTCCTTCTTCCACAGCTGCTCTTGTAGCATTCAAAGCATCTTCCATACGATATTTTGCCTCTTTCATCTCTGTCTCTGTTGCTGCACCGATATGGATCACTGCAACTCCTCCGGAAAGTTTTGCAATACGCTCCGCAAGTTTTTCTTTATCAAATTCAGAATCTGAAGCGGCTTCCTGTCTCTTAAGGCTTGCGACTCTGTCTTCTACTGACTCTTTTTCACCTTCCCCACCGACAATTGTGGTAGTTTCTTTCGTCACTTTCACAGATTTTGCTCTGCCCAGCATGGAGAAATTCACATCGGAAAGCTGCATGCCAAGGTCATCAAGAACTGCCTCACCACCAGTAAGGATTGCGATATCCTTTAACTGTTCTTTTCTGTTATCCCCATATCCCGGAGCTTTTACCGCAACAACCTTTAAAGTTCCGCGCAGACTGTTCACAATCAATGTAGTAAGAGCTTCTCCTTCCACATCATCAGCAATGATCAGAAGTTGTTTTCCTCCAGTTGCTGTCTGCTCAAGAATCGGAAGAATATCTTTAATATTAGAAATCTTTTTATCGGTAATGAGAATATATGGATTCTGCATATTGGCTACCATTTTTTCTTTATCATCACACATATAAGCAGATAAATATCCCTGATCAAATTCCATTCCTTCCACTACGTTTATCTCGGTCTTCATGGTTTTGGATTCCTCAATCGTAATGACCCCGTTTTCTCCGACTTTTTCCATGGCATCTGCAATCATTTCCCCAACTTCCTCATTCTCAGCGGAAATAGATGCAACTTTTGCAATATGATTTTTCCCGGTAACCGGACGACTCATCTTTTCTAAGGATTCAATGGCTGCTTCTGAAGCTTTCTTCATTCCTTTTCTTAAAACAATCGCATTGGCTCCGGAAGCAATATTTTACATTCCTTCATTGATGAGGGCCTGAGCGAGAACGGTTGCCGTCGTTGTGCCGTCTCCGGCAACATCGTTTGTTTTTGTGGCAACTTCTTTTACAAGCTGGGCGCCCATATTCTCATAACCATCTTCCAGTTCGATTTCCTTTGCAATCGTCACACCATCATTTGTGATAACCGGTGTGCCAAAGGATTGTCCAAGAACCACATTTCTTCCATTTGGTCCGAGAGTAACCTTTACAGTATCTGCCAGTTTGTTTACTCCGTCTTCCATCTTTTTTCTTGCATCAATATCAAAGCTAATATTCTTTGCCATTATGTTTGCCTTCTTTCTATAATAAATCAATAAACAGAAATGAATTACTCAACAATTGCAATAATGTCATCCTGTCCGACGATTGTATATTCTTCTTCCTCAAATTTAACCTCTGTTCCTGCATATTCAGAATAAATGACATTATCCCCAGTCTTCACCTGCATTGGAACTAACTTGCCATCCACAACTTTCCCCGGACCTACTGCCACAACAACTGCCTCCTGAGGTTTTTCTCTCGCACTGTCCGGCAAAATAATTCCGCTTTTTGTTTTTTCTTCTGCTTCTTTAAACTTTAATACAACCCGGTCGCCCAACGGTCTTAACTTCATAAAAATCCTTCCTTTCATTTTTTACTAGCACTCTTATCAGATGAGTGCCAATGTGTGAGTAAAAAAGAAATACTTCCTTTGAAGTATTGTTGGTTTGTTTTCAAACCTTTTGTTTACAAAGTATTATAACACTCCTTTTTTCTTTGTCAAGGATAAAATTAAAAAAGTACCGGAATTTTACTCCGATACTTCTCTGTTTTTAAGCATCCGTTTTATGTTGTCTTCCATCTGTCCGGATACTTTATTATATACTTCCAGATCTTCTTTTGAAATTCCCTTCACAATTTCACCGGATAATTCTTTCCAAAGAGAATCCATCTTCTTTACAATCATACCGGATTTTTCCGTAATCCTGTAGCGGATGTAACGACGGTCCATCTCATCCCTCTGACAGATAATGTATCCTTTTTTACTAAGACCATCCATCGTTGTGGAAATATGCCCTTTATTCATCTGAAGATAATGGCATATATCCGTTAAAGTGTTCATGTCCTTGTATCGGTATAATAAAAAGACAATGACAAGCTCGATCCGATTAAGCCCTGTCACTTCTCTGACATCCTTAACCAGAGCATTTTCAATTAGTTTTTTGTATTTTCCTTCCCGTAAAATCGATTCGACTGCGTTATCCATCTTTCCTCCTGTACAAAAGCCTCTATAATTGCTCTCCGATCATATTAAAACATTTATCCAGATAAATCTTATGCGCAGAAGTAACGATCAGATTCTGAAGCATTAGTTTCAAATCAGTGCTGTCCGTGCCAATCTGCTCTGGATTATCCTTAAATCCGAAAACATAAAAAAGCACATTTTCAAATTCCATACAAAAATAATTATATGCCGTAGCATTATCATAATTATCTTTTTGCATATCAATCATCAGGCGGATATGCTCTAAGGAAAGTACGGACTTGGCAATCGCAATAAAAATCAGATAAGCAATCTGATCCCTGTTATATTGCTTTTTTACAGGATTGGATACAAGTCCCTGCTTAATATAATTACTGATCATGGAACGGGTAATCGAAATATCCTCCAAAGGCATTAACAGATTTCCGATATATTTCGCTACCTGCTCAAGGTAAAGTCCCACATCAGGAATCTCATCATATCTTGGCAAATGAAAAGTTTCAATCGATTCTTTCAGTTTCTCTTTTCTGTCCTGTTTCATAAAGCCTTCTCTCCTCGTTTCTAACATATACTTTCTATATTTTACTCTCTTTTTCTTTTGAAAGTCAATATACATAAGCCGGTACAGTGCCCAGTTAGATTATTTTTCAAAAACTCTTGACATAGTTTTCAAAAACCGATAATATAGTTATAAGTTTTTCAAAAACCTATAATAAAATAATACATATGAGGTGAAATGATATGAAATACAGGATTATTGCGGACTCTTCTTCCAATATTTTTCAGATAGAAAAAAATGAACAATCTGAAAATATGGATTATGTCAGTGTCCCTTTAAAAATAATCACAGATGAAAAGGAATATACCGATGATGACAAACTTCACACAGGAAAAATGGTGAATGAACTCAGCACTTATAAGGGAAAATCCACCACATCCTGTCCCAATATTAATGACTGGCTGAATGCTTTTGGTGATTCGGAACAAATTTTTGCCCTCTCCATTACCAGTGCCCTTTCCGGTGCTTACTCCGCCGCACTGCAGGCAAAAGATGTCTATCTGGAAAGACACCCCCAGGCAAAAGTCTGTATTATCGACACATTATCCACCGGTCCGGAAATGGAACTTCTCATAGAAAAAATCATTGAATTTATCGGAAAGGGAATAGAATTCGAAGAAATCGAAAAAAGAATTCAGAAATACCAAAGCAGAACCCATCTTTTATTTTCCCTGGAGTCTTTGAAAAATTTTGTAAACAACGGACGGGTACATCCGGCTATTGCTGCCGCCGCAGGTGTACTGGGAATTCGAATTGTAGGAAAAGCCAGTGAGGAAGGGACTTTACAGCCTTTGCATAAATGCCGGAAAGAAAAACAGATTTTCCGTAAAATGGCGGAGGAAATGAAAAATGAAGGTTTTCAAAACGGAAAAATACGAATCGCCCATTGCATGAATGAGGCCATGGCCAACAAACTTTCTTCCTTTTTGAAAGAGGAATTTGGCGACTGTGATATTAAAATCCGGACTTGTGGCGGTCTTTGCAGCTACTATGCAGAAAAGGGCGGTGTTCTGCTTGGATTTGAAGGATCCGATATTTAGATATTTAATAGAACAGAAGTTTCCGATAAGAAGAAAAGAGCGGTGTTGAGACCGCTCTTAAATATTAGTAGGAGGCAATTAGTTGTCCTTTTCAAAATAATAACATACCATGCATAAAAAATCAAGATTTTAGTTCTATTTTTATATAGTTTTAATTACTATTTTTTACATATGTACTTTTAAAAAAGAAACCTATTAAAAGGCTTCTTTTTTTAAATTTCTCTTCTGCCTATTAGAGCTCAGCAAGAATTTCCTTTAATTTTTTTAATACAGCATCCTCTTCCATGGCACCAATCACTTCATAAGCTTCTTTTTTCAGACCAGGGCTCGAGCCGGCAACGGCATAACCGTATTTTGCCTGACGCAGCATCGTAATATCATTGTCTGCATTACCGAAAGCGACCGTTTCTTCCGGAGTAATCCCGAAATGCTCCTGAATCATTGCAAGTGCATTTCCTTTATTGGCCCCTTTAGCAGTAAAATCAAGCCAGGTACGACCTGCTACGGCTACCTCCATCTTGTCATCCCACTCTTTTTGAAGGGCCATTCTCACATCTTTCGGCACCCCGCCTTCATGATACAGAGAAACTTTACTGATTCCTTTTATCGACGAAAGGTCTTTTGCCCGGGATACCTTAAAACCATAGCTGTCCAGCACTTTTTTAAAATCATCCGATTTTTCATCAATATAAGTATTGCCCGGAAGACAGGCCATGAAATCAAACTCATCATTCAGTTGGAGGAGTTCTTCAGATAACTTTTTATAATTTTTATCACCGAGGCGTTTTGTATATGTACATTCCCCTGCTGCCACATCTGTTCCGTTATCGCCGATATAATAGATTTCATCCTGGATGGATCCAAAAGCAATGCGGATTCCCTCAAGAGGCCGTCCACTGGCACCAATAAAAATAACACCCTTTTCCTGCAGCTTTCTTATGATATCAAAATATTCCGGATTCAAGTTGATACTGCCTTCCGTAACAAGTGTATCATCTACATCAGATACAATTAATTTAACCATATCATTTCCTTTCCTGGCAGTTAATCATTGTCTTTCCCTGTCCGCACAAATTTTCAAAATCATCAATAATTCAATTCATGTTTTTCCTCCCAAGTTATTTAATCCTTTGCCGATGTTATATTATCACCGAAGGAAAAAATATGCAATTAAAAACGCTTCACTATATTACTTTTTCCCTGTAAGGTTTTCTGTGAATAAATCTTCCGTCTCCTTTTTTTCCAAGAAATTCATGATTTTTCACAATAACATTTCCTCTCTGCATCACAAGCGAAATATCTCCCTGTAACTTCATTCCTTCATAAGCCGTGTAGTCTCCTGCACCATGCATGGCTGAATGAGTCAGTTCGGAAGATGCCAGAGGATCTAATAATACAATATCTCCATCGGCTCCCGGAAGAATCACTCCTTTTTCCGGGGAAAGGCCGTATATCCGGGCAGGATTGGTACAGCAAGTCCTCACCAGCTGGCTAAGACTGATTCTTCCTTTCACAACGCCTTCGGAATACATAAGCATCAGCCGTTCCTCCACCCCGGGTGCACCGTTTGGACAGGCAGTAAAATCATCCTTTCCTCTCTGTTTTTCCAATCCAAAATTAAATGGACAATGATCCGTTGCCACAACCTGAATCGTTCCGTCAGAAAGTCCTTCCCACAGTGCCTCACAATCTTCCCTTGTACGAAGAGGCGGTGACATGATGTATTTAAGTCCGTCTTCTCTTGTGTAGCATTCTTCTGTCAGGATAAGATACTGAGGGCAGGTTTCCACAAGAATATTTTTCTGTCCCCTTCTCCTGGCATCACGGACAGCTTCCAGACTTTCCTTACAGGATAAATGTACAATATATACCGGTGCATCTCCTGCCATATGAGCAAGTTTCAGAACACGCTCTACCGCCTCTGCCTCCGCAAGATTCGGACGACTTTTTGCATGATAAATCGGTGCTGTTTTACCTTCACTGACATATTTCTTTTTCAGGAATTCTACCACATCATGATTTTCACAGTGGAAAGCGGTAATTCCATTGATTTCCTTCATTTTTATAAGAATTTGAAGAATATCTGCATCGTTTAGTTTAAATCCGTAGGTCATATAGGCCTTTACACTGGGAACTCCTTCTGCCGACATACTCTCGAGCTCCTCAAGAACGGAAGAATCCACATGCTGAGCCACACCGTGAAAGCCGTAATCAATGACCGCTTTATCCCCAGCCAGATTCTTATAGACATCAAACTGGTAATGAAGAGGCACGCCCGCCGGACCAAAGGCCATATGGTCAACGATGGATGTGGTTCCCCCGCAGGCAGCTGCTACTGTCCCATCGTAAAAATCATCCACTGCTCTTGCAATCCCAACATCCAAATCCATGTGTGTGTGAACATCAACGGCACCGGGAATCACATATTTCCCTTCTGCATCTATAACCTGCGCATCTTCAACCGGCAAATTTTTCCCTATAGATACAATTTTTTCTCCGTCAATCAGAATATCTGCCGAATATACCGCACTGTCTGAGACAAGAGTTCCATTTCTTATTATTTTCTTCATTCCATCCTCACCCCATTTTTATTTTTAAAGGTAATACCTATT
>JALFIK010000201.1 GCA_022776205.1 Eubacterium sp. | reverse complement strand
GTTACTTTTTCCGTGAATGGATCCAGCCTTCTTGGAAGAGACAAGATGCCGGTTGGTGTGATGGATGCGGATACTATATTAACGGAAAAAGATGAAAAGGATATTTATACGGAAAAGAAGCGGGTGAAACTTTATTACTCTAATAAAAAAGGAAATAAATTAATCCCCGTGGAAAGGGTTCTGACGGCCAGAGAGAATGTCCCTTTTGAGACCGAAGTACTTATGGCCCTGAAAAATCCTCCGAAATCCAGGAAAAATTTAAAAAGTCCGCTGCCGGAGGACTTTCAGGTGAATCAGACACAGATCCTGAATAATGTGTGTTATGTGGATCTCGACAGCAGTATCGAAAATGCAGCAGTGGATGTAAAAGAGAATGTAACGGTATATGCCATGGTAAACAGCCTGACAGAACTGGATAGGGCTTATCAGGTACAGTTTACCATTGATGGAAACACGGTCAGTAAACTGAATGAATTCAAACATTTTGATGCGTTGCTGACCAGTGATTTTTCTCTGTGTAAATAAGCAGACAGGAGAATAAGTGAACAGACCTTTATTTCTGGTTTTTACGGGCATTGTGCTTGGAGAGCTTTGTGCCATCGTGGTAAATCGGACCGGTTTTTTTGTGGTGGCTTTGTTTTCTTTTTTTCTCTGTACAGGAGCAGTTTTGTTTCTTGCCGGGAAAAAAGAAAGACGAGGCCTTTTTCTTATGATTCCGGTTATCATGGAGATTTCCTTTCTACTGGGGGGATGTTATTTTCTAAAAGAGAAAGCGAGAGATCCGGCAAAGGATATCCCGGCAGAGAATGTATACGGAGGACTATTGTACGGCACAGTAGAATCTGTGGATCATACGCGGGATGGCGAATGTAAACTGGTAGTGAACCAGGTCAGTTTTGCTATTGGGACAGAAAAATATCCCCTCAGAAAAAAATGTGAGATTATTCATATTCCCCGTTGTACCAAAAAAATTTATCCCGGTGACAGGATTTTGTGCCATGGAAGCCTGGGGAAGATCGATGCCCCGGTCAATCCCGGTCAGTTTTCCTCAAGAATTTATTATTATTCCAGGAATATATATTATTCTTTTTCTGCAAAGAAGATTAAACGGATTCGTTCCCGCCCTTTTTCCATAAAAAAGGCCGCATATCTTTTTTCAGTAAAAATGGATAACGTATATCATTGTGTGTTCTCCCATTCTCAGGCGGCTATGTTTAAAGCAATGGTACTGGGAGATAAAAGCGAGTTGTCTGATTTCCAGCGGGAACTATATGATGAGAATGGGATGGCACATCTTCTTTCTGTATCCGGACTCCATGTTTCCATTGTGGGTGGGAGTATTTTCAGGCTTTTGAGAAAGGCCGGGGCCGGATATGGCCTTTCCTGTATTGGAGGTGGGAGTCTTCTTATCTTTTATGGAATGATTGCCGGATTGGGTAACTCCGTAATCCGGGCAGTAATTATGTTCGGAGTTTATCTTGCCGGAGAATATTTCGGAGCAGAATATGATTTGATTTCTTCTATGAGTCTTGCCGGTATTCTCATGCTTTTGGATTCGCCATGGCGGATCTTGGAAAGCGGATGTATCATTTCCTTTTTGTCTGTTTTTGCAATCGGTTATATTTATCCCTGCATGAAAGAACTCGTGGAGAGACGTCATGCACAAAAACTGACACCCGGGGAACTTCCGACAGGGAAGAAGATGAAAAAAATTCTGAAAGAAACCCTGTTGGGAAGCCTGGTGATTTCCATGGTGACGGGTCCGTTTCTGCTTCGATTTTATTATCAATGGAGTCCCTGGGGGATTTTACTGAATCTCATTGCGCTTCCGTTGATGAGTCCCGTGATGATCAGTGCACTTCTCGGAGGAATTTTCGGACTGGCAGGACGAATGTATGCCTTTATTTTATGCGTTCCGGCCTGCGTTATATTAAAAGGTTTTGATTATTTATTTTTGCTGGCAGATCAATTGCCGGGCTCCCCTGTTGTAACCGGATGTCCGCCCTGGCATGTAATCGTGTTTCTTTATCTCCTCGAAATCTTGTTTGTGTTTCTCTGGTACCAGCGGAAATATTGGAAGATGACAGTAATCCTTCTGTTTTTGTCTGCTCTCTTTCTTGTGAGGCCTGAGCCTGCTCTTAAAATGATTATGCTTGATGTGGGACAGGGAGATGGTATCCTTTTTAAAATGCCTTCAGAGGAAGCGGTTCTTATTGACGGGGGGAGTACCACAAGAAAAAATGTGGGAGATAAGATCATTATACCGGCATTAAAATATTATGGAATGAATCATCTTGATTATGCTATAATTACCCATACAGATGAAGATCATATATCCGGCGTAAAGGAGATGCTTACAGAAGGCTTTCCGATCGACCATCTTATTCTTCCGGATATTTCCGGGAATGAAAAAGTGAAAAAAGATTTCAGTCAGATGACAAAACTGGCAGAGAAAAACCATACACAGGTATTGAAAATTGCCAGAGGAGACAGCCTTCATCTGGGAAAAGCTACTTTTTTTTGTCTTCATCCGAAGACAGGGTGGAAAAGTGAAGATGTCAATTCCGGATCAACTACTTTATATCTGAAGTATGGCAGGTTTGATGCTCTTTTTCCCGGGGATTTAAGCGCAGAGCAGGAAGGTCTGATAGAGAAATATATAACACGAGAAAATGGAAAGCTTCTTCCGGAGTTTGCCGGACTATCTGACGGGATCTGTGTGCTAAAAACGGCACACCACGGGTCAAAATATTCAACGACAAAAGAGTTTCTTGAGGTATTTCGACCCGGAACGGCGATTTTATCCGCTGGAAAACATAATTTTTACGGACATCCCCACAGGGAAACAATCCGGAGATTAAAAGAGGCTGATGTTGACATATATGGGACTCTCTGGGGCGGAGCAATTGAGATTACCAGTAATCAGAAGAATTACCATGTAAATTATTTTTATGACGGAGGATGGGACGGAGGCAGAAAATGAAAGAGATAAAACGACAGATTAAAGAGAAAGATTTTCCGAAGGTATATCTGCTTACCGGAGATGAACCTTATCTCATTATCCAGGCAAGGCATCTGTTAAAAGATGCCATGGTCAGGGACGGCGATGAGATGAACTTTACTTTATTTACGGAAAGTAAAATCGATTTGAATGCCCTTCGGGAGACTGCTTTTACCTATCCGTTTTTCAGTGAAAAAAGGCTGATTGTTCTGGATGGTACCGGAATTTTAAAAACAGGAAAGGATGAATTTGTCAGGATTATGGAGGAGATGCCTGACAGCACATGTATCCTGATTTGCGAGGCGGAAGTGGATAAGCGTTCGAAAGTTTACAAATGGATCAAAAAAAACGGTTATATCGGAGAATTTCTGAAAAAAAATCAGAAAGAAAAGACCCTTCTTTCCTGGATTGCTGCTCTTCTTGGAAAAGAAAATAAAAACATTCGGGAGTCCGATGCCCGGTATTTTCTGGAAAAGACCGGGGATGATATGTTCCAGATTAAAAATGAGACAGAAAAACTGATTTCTTATCTTGGAGACAGGACAGAAATTACCCGGGAGGATATTGATAATATTACATCCGGAGAAGTACAGGACAAGATTTTTGAACTGACGGCATCTATTGCCCGGGGCGAGAAAAAAGAGGCACTTTCTTATTACAATGATCTGATTTTACTGAAGGAACCTCCTTTGCATATTTTATATCTCATTGTAAGACAGTATCGGATTCTTCTGATTATTGCCAGCATGAGAAATCTTCATAAGCCGGACGATGCCATTGCAAAAGCAGCGGGAATTCCCCGGTTTGCCATCCGAAAAAACGAACAGCAGCTAAAGGGATACAGTATGAAGACTCTGGAAATGTGCCTGGAACAGTGTATCGAGATAGAAGAGGAAATCAAAACGGGAAAAATGGAAGATCGTATCGGTCTGGAATTGTTAATTACCGGACTGTCGGATAAAATTATAGAATGAATACGAAAATCCCCGGAAAGCAGCCGCTCCTTCCGGGGATTGTAAATCTTATTTAAAATTAAGCAATACCGTTAACCGCTTTTGTAAGGCGGGAAATCTTTCTTGCTGCTGTATTTTTATGATAAATACCTTTGGAAGCAGCCTTGCTGATCTCGGAAATAGCAGCAGTTAAAGCAACCTGAGCTGCTTCTTTGTCTCCATTTGCAATAGCAGTCTCCACTTTCTTAATACAGGTTTTTACTTTAGATTTAATAGATTTGTTCCTTAATGTCTTTGTTTCAATGACTAAGATTCTTTTTTTTGCAGATTTGATGTTAGCCAATCTGTACACCTCCAAATGATTATAATTATTATTTTCTACTGTTTTGCATTATTTCGGACACGGACAATCTAATGTAAACATACTTCTTTATTCTATTGAAATTTTTCATTTTTGTCAAGAGAAAATTTTTAAGTACATATTATATATAGAAAAAATCCATAATAATCCTCGGTGGGTAATCTTAAAATAATATATAAGGAAAGGACAGGGAGAATGACAGAGAAAAATAACATTCCGTATGCCCATACAGATCTTGCCCTAGAACTGAAGGAGGAGCTATGCGGCCAGGATAAAATTCCCGGAATCAGGGTCGAGGAAAGGACATTTGAAGAGGGAAATCTGCGGGAGACGGTAATTTATGTGGAAAATGAGGAAGGAGCCGGCATAATCGGGAAACCTCCAGGTGTTTACATTACCATCGAAGGGGAAAATATGGGAGAAAATGATGGTGGTTTTCATGAAAAAATGAGTGAGTGTCTTGCACAGAATCTGGGAAAACTGCTTAAGGGGAAACGAAAGATTCTTTTTGCCGGGCTGGGAAACGGAAGAGTGACGCCGGATGCCCTCGGTCCTCTTGTCATAAAAAATCTGTTTGTAACAAGACATTTATGGCATATGAAAGAAATAGACAGTTATCCGGAAGTATCGGCAATTGCCCCGGGAGTGATGGCGCAGACCGGGATGGAAACAGGAGAAATTCTTCTTGGAATCATACAAAAAATTCATCCGGATGCGCTTGTTGTCATTGATGCCCTGGCGGCAAAAAGCTCGGAGAGGCTGAATCGCACAGTACAGATTGGGAATACAGGAATTATCCCTGGTTCCGGGGTACGCAATCATCGTCATGAAATTTCGGAAAAAACCATGGGAATTCCGGTACTCGCCATTGGTGTGCCCACAGTGATTTCCATTCCTTCCCTTGCCTGTGACATTATGGATTCTTTTTGCTCCTCCTTAAAAGAGGAGGAGAAAGAAGATAGTTTTCGTTTCTGGAATCAGACAGAACGTTATCGCTTTCTATCTGAAATTCTTGATCGGAAACTGTGGGATCTTTTTGTCACACCAAAGGAGATTGATGAATCTGTCAAACGAATCAGCTTTACTTTGTCAGAGGGAATCAACCACTATATTTCAAAATGTGCAGGAGGGAATAAAATAAAAGGGAAAGCATAGGTTTATAAGAGAATAAGGAGGATATATGAGAGAAAAAAATTTGAGGACAGTGGAACTATTGCTTTTCTTTTTATTTCTGATTCTTTTTTTTCTATATTTTACAGGCTCGGGAGTCCGGCTGAAGAAAAAATCGGAATCTCTCTGGCGGGGGATTCCGGTACATAGGGAAATACTCCGGGATGCAACGGAAAATGGGATGAACAGGGTGCAGGAAGAATTTACACCGATTCTTCATTATGATCATTTTGAGGGTGCCAAAAGTATGCTCCGCCCTTTTTTTCAAAATTTTATGCAGGAGGAAGTTTTTCCTATACAGAAGTTTACCATTGATTACTGGCAGGGCAGTGGATACTATGAAGCCAGATACAGTGACAACGTGCCGGATTATTTTACGGAATCGGACGACCAGTCTGTGGAAAGAAAAAAGAAAGATCCGGGGAAAATGGAAAAAACAAAAAAGAGGGAGAGGTATTCTCTGAAGCAACTTTCCTCTTATTCGTTTCTGCTGGAACATTTTTATATTGTAGATGGTACTACCACTTTGACCAAAAATGAGTTAAATGGTTTAAGACTCCTTAAGACGGATCTTTCTGCGAAAATCCCGGAGACAAAACCTCTTGTGCTGATCTACCATACTCATGGGAGTGAAACCTATAAAAAAGAAGACGGGAAAGAAAGTTCGGTCATTGAAGTGGGAACGGCACTGAAAAAGGAACTGGAGAAAAATTATGGGATTAAAACCATACACGATACTTCAGTGTATGATCAGGTAGATGGCCGGCTGGACCGGAATGCGGCCTATAACTTTGCAGGAGACAGTGTGGAGAACACCCTGAAGAAAAATCCTTCCATTAAGGTCGTTTTAGATCTCCACAGGGATTCGGTGGAAGATAAAATTCATCTTGTTACAAAAATCGACGGTGAAAAAACGGCACAAATCATGTTTTTTAACGGAGTCAGCCGTCTGAAAAAAAGTGGGGAAATTGCCTACCTGTATAATCCCAACAAAGAAGAAAATCTTGCCACCAGCCTGCAGATGCAGCTTTTATGTGCCAGATATTATCCGGGTTTTACAAGGAAAATATATGTGAAAGGCTACCGGTATAATCTTCATCTGGCGAAAAGAGCAATGCTCATTGAAGTAGGTGCCCAGAATAATACGGTGTCTGAAGCAAAAAATGCGATGAAACCGCTTGCACATGTTCTTTACCGTCTTTTATCCGGGGAAAAGGCCTACAGAAAATAAGAAGATTTTTGTTTTTTGTTATGGAAAAAATGAATTGACAAAAAAGATGTTGTGTGGTCTAATAAAACACAGAAAGATTTAAGTTTCGTCCCGCCCCTGACAAAATATAGTTGCTTTGTCGCGGGCGGTTTTTTTATGATCGAGTCGGATACCTGATGGTGTCATCAAAGCAGAGTAATGGAGGAAACAAATGATTAAAGAAGCAATTATGAAACTCAGTCGAAAAGAGGATTTGTCCTATGAGATGGCTCAGACTGTTATGGATGAGATTATGAGCGGAGAAGCAGATGATATTCAGAAAAGCGCCTATCTTACCGCTCTTGCGATGAAAGGAGAAACAATTGATGAGATTACGGGCTCTGCAGCCGGAATGCGGGCGCACTGTGTGAGACTTCTCAATGATATGGATGTACTTGAAATCGTCGGAACCGGAGGAGACCGGTCCAATTCCTTTAATATTTCAACAACATCTGCCCTTGTCATTTCTGCGGGTGGGGTTCCCGTGGCAAAACACGGAAATCGTGCCGCATCGAGCAAGTGCGGAGCTGCGGACGTATTAGAGGCACTGGGTGTAAATATCATGGTATCTCCGGCAAAGAGTGCCCAGATGCTGAAAGATATTAATATCTGTTTCCTTTTTGCCCAGAAATATCACACAGCGATGCGTTATGTTGCAAATGTCCGCAAAGAGCTGGGAATTCGCACTGTTTTTAATATTTTAGGACCATTATCCAATCCGGCGGGTGCCAATATGCAGGTAATGGGAGTATATGATGAAAAACTCGTGGAGCCTCTTGCAAAGGTGCTTGCCAACCTTGGTGTGAAGAATGCCATGGTTGTTTACGGGCAGGATCAATTGGATGAGATTTCCATGAGTGCAAAGACGAGTGTCTGTGAGATCAAAAACGGACAGTTCCACTCCTATGAAATTGAGCCGGAACAGTTTGGATTTAAAAAATGTGCGAAAGAAGAGCTCGTGGGTGGATCACCGCAGGAAAATGCGAAGATTACCATGGATATTTTAAATGGAGAAAAAGGTCCGAGAAGAGAAGCCGTTTTACTGAATGCCGGTGCCGGTTTTTATATCGCAGGCAAGGCAAACACACTCGAAGACGGTGTTAAACTGGCAGCAGATATTATAGACAGCAAAAAGGCAAGGGAAAGGCTTAAAGATTTCATAAGACTTTCCAACGAAGAGTAGAATGGGAACGGGAGGAAACGGTATTGGCTGGAATTGACCAGAGTAAAATAAGAAATTTTTGTATTATTGCACACATTGATCACGGGAAATCCACTCTTGCAGACAGAATTATTGAAA
>JALFIK010000194.1 GCA_022776205.1 Eubacterium sp. | reverse complement strand
GACTGTGATACTCTCTTATTATCCTGTGGTCTTATTCCTGAGAATGAGTTGTCCAAACAGGCAGAAGTTGAGATGAACCCTGTAACGAATGGGCCTCTCGTTGACGAAAGTCTTGAGACAAATATCGAAGGTGTTTTTGCATGTGGTAATGTTTTACATGTTCATGACCTGGTTGACTATGTATCTGAGGAAGCGGCTCTTGCAGGAAAGAATGCAGCACAGTATGTAAAAGAACGTTATGGTAAGGATGTGGAGAAGTCTCAGGATGTCATCAACATCAAGGCAGTGGATGGAGCACGTTACACCGTTCCAACCACAATTCATCTTGATAATATGGCAGATTTACTTACCGTACGTTTCCGTGTAGGTGCAGTATTTAAAGACAGCTACATCAGCGTATACTTCAATGATGAGAGAGTACAGCATCGTAAAAAACAGGTTATGGCTCCTGGTGAAATGGAACAGATCATTCTCAAGAAAAAAGCACTTGAAGAATTTGACGGCCTTAAGACGATCACTGTAAAGATTGAGGAGGAGTAATTTATCATGGAAAAAAGAGAATTAACATGTATTGGATGTCCTCTCGGATGTCAGGTTACAGTTACAATGGAAAATGGCGAAATAAAAGATGTGCAGGGAAATACCTGTCCACGTGGAGATAAGTATGCAAGAGAAGAGGTAACAAATCCTACACGTATCGTTACTTCTATTGTCAGAGTAAAAGGCGGAAATCTTCCGGCTGTATCTGTTAAGACAAAAGATGTTATTCCGAAGGGAAAAATCTTTGAGATTCTTGATGAAATCAAACCTGTTGTTGTGAATGCACCGGTTAAGATCGGTGATGTGATCATCCCGAACGTGGCAGGAACAGGTGTGGATGTTGTTGCTACGAAAAATATTGCAGCAGTGTAATATGGTTCCAGCGAAAAAGAATAAAGTTCCCGGGACAAGAAACGTCCCGGGAACTTTTTTTATAATACATCTTGTCATTGGAGTAAAACCGATGTAAAATATTAAATAAGAACGTATGGAAACGGAGGGTTTTATTCATGAAAATAATTATGCTGGGAGCACCCGGTGCCGGAAAAGGTACACAGGCCAAGAAGTTATCAGAACGATATGGTATTCCCCATATTTCCACGGGAGATATTTTCCGTGCCAATATTAAGAATAATACAGAATTAGGACAGAAGGCAAAAGGATATATGGATGCGGGACAGCTGGTTCCGGATGAACTGGTTGTTGATCTGGTTGTTGACCGTATAAAAGACAGAGACTGTATGAAAGGATTTATTCTTGATGGATTTCCACGGACCATTCCACAGGCAGAAGCTCTTGATTATGCACTGAATAACCAGAATGAGAAGATTGATTACGCCATCAATGTGGATGTTCCGGATGAGCATATCATAAAGAGAATGGCAGGACGACGTGCCTGTGTGGGATGTGGTGCAACATACCACACAGAGAATATGCCGCCAAAGAAGGAAGGAATCTGTGATGTGTGTGGAGAAAAGCTGGTCCTGCGTGAGGATGATAAACCGGAAACGGTGAAGAAGAGACTGGAAGTATATCACAGTCAGACGAAACCTCTCATTGCATATTATGAGAAGAAAGGTTCCCTTCTTACAGTAGACGGGACACTGGATATTGAAGTGGTATTTAAAAAAATCACATCTGTTTTGGGATAATTTTTAACAAAAGAACAATAAAATAAACAGGACTGCGAAAGCAGTCCTGTTTATTATGCTGTCAGATAACAGGGGAAAACAGGAATTTTCACGGGAACTGTTTAATTGGGTTGAAAGATTTTTAAGGGATAATGGGAGAAAAGAATGGCAATTACAATAAAGAATGATCGCGAGATCGCATTGATGCGTGAGTCCGGCCGGCTGCTCGCCCTGGTTCATGAGCAGCTTAGAAAAGAGCTCAAAGAAGGAATGACGACAAAGGATCTTGACAGAATCTGTGAAGAAATGATCCGGGATTTTGGCTGTGTTCCTAATTTTTTAAATTATGAAGGATTTCCTGCCAGTGTCTGTGTTTCGATAAATAATGAGGTTGTCCATGGAATTCCCTCTGATGACAGATATATTAAAAACGGAGATATTGTGAGTCTGGATGCCGGTCTGATTTATAAAGGCTATCACTCAGATGCGGCACGAACATGGGGAGTCGGTGATGTCAGTGAGCAGGCACAAAGGCTGATGGATGTCACAAAACAATCTTTTTTTGAGGGAATCAAATATGCAAAACCCGGGAATCACCTGTCGGATATCGCACGGGGAATCCAGACATATGCACAGGAGAAGGGCTATTCTGTGGTTAGAGACCTCACCGGCCATGGAATCGGCACCCATCTTCATGAAGCCCCGGAAGTTCCGAATTTCGTATCGAAAAAAAGAGGAGTCCGGCTGCAAAAAGGAATGACTCTGGCCGTTGAGCCGATGATTAATGAAGGGAAATATGGTGTATACTGGATGGATAATGACTGGACAGTAGCGACAGCGGATGGAAAATTATCCTCCCATTATGAAAATACAATTGCCATCACAGAAGATGGCTGTGAGATTCTCACAATGCTTCCGGAAGAAAAATGATTTTATGCTTGTGTAATGGAGAGAATATATGCTACAATATAAATTAGGTTATTTTGCCACATCCCTGTGTGGTCATGATAAAGGAAAGAGATATATGATCGTAGGGGAACGTGGGGAGATGGTCGGGCTTTGTGATGGAAGAAGAAAGCTGTTTGCAAGCCCCAAATGGAAAAAGAAGAAACATATTCAGATGATACGCTCTGAGACTATGGCAGAAGCTTTTTCCGGTCTTGCAGGTTCCGAGGATCCGGACAGGAGAATTCGTGAGGCGATTGCCGGACTGGAAAGGCAGAAAGAAAAAAAGCAGGAGGATTAAAGTATGTCAAAATCAGATGTTATTGAGGTAGAAGGAAAGGTAGTTGAGAAGCTCCCGAATGCAATGTTTAAGGTTGAGCTTGAAAACGGTCACCAGGTACTTGGTCATATCAGCGGAAAGCTGCGTATGAATTTTATCAAGATTCTTCCTGGAGACAAGGTTACGATTGAACTTTCCCCATACGATTTAACAAAAGGCAGAATTATCTGGAGAGACAAATAGATTGAAGGTCATTGTGTGAATTTACTGAAGAAAGGGGATATTTCGGCCATTTTTCGGCAGATTCATGCTTGCTTTTCATATAGAAGAATGGTATAATAATTGCCGAACGTTTTGGAAAGGAGAGAAAATCGTGAAGGTTAGAGCATCAGTTAAGCCAATTTGCGAGAAATGCAAAGTCATTAAACGCAAGGGCGCAGTCAGAATCATTTGCGAAAATCCAAAACATAAACAGAGACAGGGATAGGATTTTACTTCCGGGTTTTATAAAAAATGTGGGAGTAGATGAAGATTCTTGAATTTGTTGTGTCATTGGTGTGATATCCTTTCAGTCTGAGAGGTACGTCGGACGCAAGAGAGACTATGGGGTTTCGCGGATATCATCGACAAT
>JALFIK010000041.1 GCA_022776205.1 Eubacterium sp. | reverse complement strand
CATGTGCTCCCGGGAATTGATGATGGAAGTCATAATATGGAGGAATCACTTTCCATGTTGAGAACTTCTTTTTCCCAAGGTGTTAATTATATTGTAGCAACGTCTCATTTTTATGCTACAAAACATCGGATTTCTTCTTTTTTGGAAAAACGGCAAAAAGTATATGATTCGTTGTGTAGCCAGATAGAAGAGGAGAAGAAAAACGGTGAGGAGTTTCCTGAGATTATCCTTGGTGCAGAAGTTGCCTTTTTTCCGGGAATCAGCCATTCAGAGCATCTTGAAGATCTGACCTTTCAGAATACAGATCTTCTGCTTCTTGAGATGCCGTATGCAGTCTGGACAGAGAATGATCTTAAGGAGATAGAATATATTATAAATAATCGAAAAATAAAAGTGATGCTTGCGCACCTAGAGCGCTTTTTATCTATTTCAGGGAATAAAAAAGCGATTCAAAAACTTCTTTGTCTTCCGACATATGTGCAGATTAATGCGGGGAGTTTTGATTCGTGGAAAAATTGCAGACAGATATGGAAGATTTTAAAGAAAAAAGATGTGATATTTCTGGGCAGTGATTGTCATGGAATTCATCACAGAGTTCCTAATCTTTTTTCCGGTCGTAATGTTCTGGAGAAAAAGATGGGAAAGGAGTACATGGAAAAAATGGATAAGGCGGCAGAGCGTTTGTTGCAGTTGGAGGGGAAGTAAATGTCAAAAAAAGTTTCAGTCATTCTCAGTGTAGTTTTATGCGTAATCCTTATTATACTTTTTGTCTGTGAGATTCAGAATCCGGAAGCAGGTTCTGAATTGATTCGAAGTTTTTTTTAGAAAGGATTAATTTATGACGGGAAAACAACATAGCAGGGAAGAAAAAAGAAAGCTGTACCAGAAATTAGTGGGAATAGGTGTACTGTTTTTATTAATTTGTGTGATTGCAATAGTTGCGGGACGTTTTGTGGACGGTCGAAAAATTAATTCAGGTAGTAAGGAAGAAAAGGCCGAATCTGATACTGTTATGATTGGCGGTGTGAAGTGTAAACCCAATTGGGATATTAGAACTTATCTGTTTATCGGCGAAGATTCCAGAGGAATTAAGGGAGAGAAGACAGAGAATGATGGAACAGGACAAAGTGATGTACTTGAACTGCTGGTCATTGACACAAAGAATCATACATATTATAAGCTACCAATCAACCGGGATACGATTACAGATGTGAAATCGTTGGATGATGACGGGACTTATCTGGCAACGACGAAGATACAGATTGCCCTTGCACATGCGAATGGGGACGGAATGGAGACAAGTTGTGAAAATACGGTAGATGCAGTTTCAAATATGCTGTATGGAATACGAATTGATGGGTATATGTGTCTCAATATTGATTCCATTAAGATACTGAATCACCTGGCCGGTGGGGTTCCGGTAGTGATAGAAGATGATTTTTCCCAGTCAGATCCCTCGTTGAAAAGAGGTGAGACTGTCACTTTAACAGACGAGCAGGCGCTCCATTATGTTCATGACCGCATGAATGTGGGAGATGGGACGAATGAATGTCGTATGAGGAGACAAAAGGAATATGTGGGTGCACTGACGCAGATATTTAAACAGAAGATGAAGGAAAATAGCGGTTTCATCAATACGTTTTACAATAGTCTGAGTGATTATATGGTGACAGATATGAGCGTGGGAGAAATGGGAAATGTTTCTAATTTGGTTTTAGAGAGTAAAGATCAGGGGGAAGTTTCCATAGAAGGCACAAATGCAATCGGAGAGTACGGTTATAATGAGTTTACAATGAACGAGGATAGTCGGGATGCGATTGCCAGGAAACTGTTTTTCAAAGAAGTTGGAAAATAAACAGGAATGAGGGAAATGATGAGTAAAATAAATGATAAACTGGAAAGGGAAAGTACGGATTTTCAGGTAATTTCCGGAGGACGTTCCGTAGAGAAAATTAATTTTTCAGAAAGAGCAGAAGAGGACACGGAAATTGATCTTGTGGATCTGGCTTGGGCATTGTTGGATAAATTACATTATATCGTATTTAGTTTTTTGCTAGGTGCTGTTCTAATGAATGCATTTTCCTATTTTTTGATTCAGCCGACGTATGAATCTACTGCAAAAATGTATATTGTTTCTGCGTCAAAGGATTCAGTTGTGGATCTTACGGATCTTGATATTGGAGCCTCGCTGACATCGGATTATGAACAGTTGATGCTCAGTTATCCGGTTTTAGAGCAGGTGATTGATCAGTTGGATCTTTCTATGGATTTTGATGAACTTGCAAAGATGATTACTCTGGAAAATCCTCAGGATACGCGTATTCTCAATATAACAGTTACCAGTACGGATCCGAAGGAAGCTCGGGATATAGCAAATACTCTAATGGATGTATCAATCGACTATCTTCCAAAGACTATGAGTACGAATGCACCAAACATTGCCCAGAGGGCAAAATTGCCTGATGAAAAAGCAGCACCAAGTTATATGAAATTTACCCTGATTGGTGCAATAGCGGGAGCACTGCTTTATTGCGCATATGTTATTGTGAAATATATGATGGATGATACAATTCATTCTTCAGAGGACATGGAGAAATATTTTGATCTTGTCCCACTGGCAGTGATTCCTGATATTGATATGCTGCAAGGTGAAAAAGAAGAAAG
>JALFIK010000001.1 GCA_022776205.1 Eubacterium sp. | reverse complement strand
CTTTCCCTGTTCATTAAATTTGTGGAATTTATTTAAGTCCGGAGGTTCATTTTGTCTGCCTTCAAAGCGTTTGATAAAATCTGAAAGGACTGCTTTTAGCTCCTGTTGGTATTCCAGCTTTGCAAGGTATTCTTTATTTTTGAATATTGACCATCCTTTTCGGAAGGTCAGATAATTGTTCTGGCAGAACTGTTCCAGTAAATCATTCGTTTTCTTCATGGTACAGGCTGGCACATAACAGTAATCTGTCTGATAGGTTCCCGTACAGGCAATTTCAACCATATAAGTGATAAAACTCTCAACATCGTAATAGCCATCTCTTTCTTGCAGCAGAGCAACCGCATAGTATCCGGCAGCAATCACAGCAAAAGCAAGTTCCTGATCATCTACGAGGAACAGATATTTTTGTTCCATTGTTTCCGGTTTTGTTTTCATATAGTGTTCTAAAAAGTTTTTATTCATGTAAATCCCTCCTCAGATTGAAAAAAGACACCTCTTTTCAGAAGCGTCTTCTTCATGTAAAATACTTAGAAAGTGGCTGTTTGTGCGGCTTTCGCACTATTCAGACCATCAATCCAGTTGCATAATATAATAATCGTTTCAAGATTTACATTGTATAGTGTACGGCACCCGGTCGGCCGCCAATGACTTCTTTTCCTTTCAGGTCTTCCCATCGGAAATTTTTTGCTTTCTTTCTTGCAACCACAAAATTGCCTGCCCGCTGTGTGAGCTGGGCAAAGTTAATCAGATAGTCTTTATTCCCTTCATTGTACTGGTAAATGGTTGCCTCCGGCCCCATGAAGGCGATGTCCGCCTCTTTGCTTATCACCGATGTCGCCGTCTTATCAGCGCCAAACCCCGTCACAAGTTCCAGGTCGATCCCTTCTTTTTTGAAATACCCTTTCTCAATGGCCACATACTGGGGTGCATAAAAAATGGAATGGGCCACTTCATTCAGCCGGATTTTTCTTAAATGATACCGGCTTCCCTCACATCCTGCCAGGCAGCACAGCCCGAACAGCATGACAAAACAGGGCATCATCATAATGACCAGATACCTTTTCATTGTGCAAAATTCTCCCTGACTGGTTCTAAACTATTTTATGCCATAATCGGAAGAAAGTGATGATCTGTTCCTACGTTTTTTATATTCCCACTGACGAAAAACTTCCACACTGCTCTCACAAACCGGCTCATCTTTCTGAAAATCATATCGTATCGTCGGAATAATCTCCGGTGCCTGTCCTTGTTCTACCCAGTCAGTTAGTACCTTCATTCCTTCGGAAATGGATACGGCCGGACCGCTCCAGTCGAGGATAGAATGGCCAGCCAGGTATGGCATAAACATACGAACCGACTCATTCATAATCCGCTCTGATGGAAAATAATCGAGCGCATCGTTGTAATAATCGATGGCTGCCTGATATGGGACAACACAGTCCCCGGTTCCCTGCGTAATCATAAGCTTACCGCCATGGGCAGCAAAAGCAGAGAAATCTGCTTCTTTAAAATGAATCTCCCGGAATTCTTTCTTACATTCCGTATAAATGCGCTCATACTCTTCATAGGTGCACCGATAAACGTCAAAATCCGGATTTCCGGTAAACCAGCGCATCAGCTGCTCGGCAATCGGCATGAGCCCAAGTTTTCCGTCCTCTTTTCTGGTTAAATAGCCGTAAAACTGGTTATACTGCTCCAGAGGCCACTGGCGGATTGCCGGCCCAAAGCCGTAACCCATTCTCTTCCCGTCTTTGGTAAAAGGGCCATCCCATGTTTTTACCATGACCTGCAGATCCCGTCTTGTAATCGGTCCGTCCTCCGTCGGATAACCAATCAGCCTGTTGATAAAATTCATCCATACCATATCCCGGCTGTTAAACGGATAATCTTTCAGGCATTCCTCTGCGGTTGCCAGGGCAAAGGCCGCCTTGTATTTCGAGAGGGGTACGATATGTTTTTCGTTGGCTTCCACCACGGCTGCCCACAGACAGGCAAAAACCAGATCATAATGATTGATCGCCGGACCGTCTGCCCAGAGTCCGTCATAATCTTCCGGATACTTTACCGCTTCTGTAATGACCTGTCTTGCCCCGCCGGAAGTTCCCTGCATATAACTTGCCAGCGGTTTCTCCCCGTAAACTGCCATAAGAAGTTCCTTCGCACAGACTGTCATCTCATGGGCAGTATCATAGGCCCAGGCCATAATGTGATCTCGCTCCGGCTTTCCCTGTGCATCAAATCCCCAGGTACAGTCCAGACGGATTCCCGTATCATTATCCGCAACAGCGCAGGCATAACCGTTTTTTACTGCCATCGGCCAGGAAATGACGTTAAAAGTCACACTGGAAAACCAGTCCACCTCGTTGTTCGTTCCCGCTCCCGTGATTCCCATAAATCGTCGGTTCCATCTTACCGGCAGGTACACACGAAATGTTCCGTGATGATTTTTACTCACCTGCTGTTTCATACGGATCACATAAAAATCCGGAATGTTATCAAGGCACACCTTCTCCGGTTCCGAGTAAGTTCCGCGGCTGTAAAATTCAATATTTTCCAGGGTAATGTTCTCATAATGATCCAAAATCCGTCTGATCTTCTCTTCCGTACAGTTTTCCTTCAGTATCTTTTCCATGGAAGGGGCCGTTTCTCCGTCCATCCAGTAAAATAATCTGTGTTCATACCATTTTGTTATCCCGTTCATAAAATCCTCACAACTTTTTGTTACCGTTTTTTTGTATTGTTTTTAGTATATCATAAAGAAGGAAAACAAGGAACAAAAAAAATTCCCCCCATATCTTCTGCGCAACAAATACAGGGAGAATCATTCATTATTTACTTTCCAACTGTTTCTTTCTTTCCGCAATCTGAAGGGAAAGCTCGTCAAGAAGATCCACATCTTCCTCTTCCTCAAGAAGAGCAGCAAACAGTCGGGAAAGTGTGTAAGATGCATCTTTTTGCTCTTGACGAATCTGCCGGATTGAGTATTCCTCTCTTGTCATGGACGGTTCAAACGTCCGGGCATAATTTTTTGTTGTTTTCTTAAAACCGGCAACCTGAACAAACCCCTTCTTCAGAAGAGAATTTAACAGAAGATGTACGGAACTTGCCTTCCATGTACGATTCTCTGAAACGTCTACAATTTCCGAAGAGGTCAGAGGATCTTGCTGATCCCAAAGAACTTCGAGTATTTCTTTCTCACTAGTAGTAATCTTAGGAATTTTTTTATTCATGATACCTTTTCCTTTTCCAAAAAATATAAATCCTTTGTAAGTTATAATATAATAAATTTCATGGAAATTCAACCATTTCTTATGATGGCTTATAAAAAATAGAAAAGAACCAGTTTTTCTTTTCAGAAAAAATACACCGGCATAAATCCCAATCAACGGATTTATGCCGGCTGGCTGTGTTAATTCGCATGTTCGTTTTCCTGTTGTTTTCCATATGATTTCAAGAAACTGGTAAGACGATCACAGGATTTCGCCCAGACCACAAGCTCCTCCTGAGATAAGGTTTCCATGATCGCATCGATCATTTTCTCATGAAATCTTTCATGATGCCGGTATGCAGCAATTCCCTTATCCAAAAGATGAACAATGACAACACGGCGGTCTTTCTCGCTGCGCTCTCTTGCCACAT
>JALFIK010000121.1 GCA_022776205.1 Eubacterium sp. | reverse complement strand
GCATGAGAGTTAAATAAATTTTAAAAGTTGGTGTAAGGAATGTGGTTCACCATCGTGTACAGGAACGGTAGTACGCATATCAAATTGTTTGAAATGATTCTGGGTATAGAAATTTAGTAGAAACTGATTGTCTTCACATTCGAGAAATTCCATAACTCCACCCACGGAGTATTTGAGATTGGATATTGTTTCCAGAGCAAATCCCAAAAGAACAGATCCTGCAATTTGTTTTTCTTTTGGCAGAGAATAGTTTTTTCCTAATTGGGCAATTAAATATGCTGCTGTAGTATAAGACTGTGTTTCTTCATCCAAAATGCTGACACGGGCAAGTTTTTTTCCATGGTTTTGCTGATATTTGCGGCACGGACAGAAATCGGTTTAACTGTAAGAGAAAAATAGCCAACCAGTGAAGCATCTTCGGCATCAAATACTAGATAAGTAATAGACTGATCCTTTTTGGTAAATTCGATTGCATTATGTAATAAAAAGTATTCGACATCGGGATTTTTTGGATAGGAAAAATCGGAGAGTAAATCGTAAAGACTATCCTTTCCGATATAAGTCGGTTCGTCTTTATCCAAATATGCCCGAATGTTGATTGTAAAATATTTATCAGACATGTTATTTCTTCCTTTTTGCCATTAAAGCTAAAATTTCTTTCGGATCGGTTAACTGGCGTCCGGGAAGTGTCTGCTTTGGTGTGCGGTCATGTTCTGCTTCCTCAAGAGCAGCAACAAAACGTTTTACGCTTTTTGGGTTGGATACAACGAAATTATGAGTAATGCTTGAAGTAGCCATGATAACACCTCCTCGTTTTGTGGCTTTCTATGTAATTAGTATATGTGATATTGGAGAAAAACACAATGACGGAAATAAAAATAATTCCTAAATAATTTGCTGATATTGTAAGTGAGGGAAAATTTGCAGCATTTTGTCTGACAGAACCCAACGCAGGAAGCGATGCGATTGCTACAAAAACAACAGCAGCGCTTACTTACTTTCTATTGAGCGAAATTGAGTGTTAAAGATTTTTAACAAATTTATGGGAGACTGCGACTTTAGTATGTCGTAGCCTCCCTTTTTTGGTGCGCCGTCAGGCGCACACCTAAAAATTGGGAAGTTTTTTAAAAATCCTCCCCCTTTAGCCAATAACCTTACTAATGACCAAAAAAAACATATAAATCGTTTATTTTAGTTTGTTTTTCATATAAAAAATCTTCCTAGGTATGTTTTTCCTCATCGGAGCTATGTTTTTGCTCACTTAATCGACCAAACCTTATCAAAGAAAAATGATACTAAATGAAATAATTGAACCCTCTTAATTGCTTTGAAAACCGGCTTTGTTGTTCAAGAATACGAAATCAGAAAGCCGACAAAAGCGAACTCCATATTAATCTGATTGTTATACTATGTAGGAAATTCATTATCCCCAAATAATGAAACTCACACAATTGAGTAATAGATGGAAAAATAAAAGATATAAACGAAATCAGAAAAAAGAAAATAAATAATACAAAAAATGAATGAAAAATAAGCCAGTAAGATGAAAAGTGTAAATTCAGTAAGGTGAAAAAAATTTAGTCAGAAAGATGAAAAAATATATGCAGTAAGATGAAATAATATTTTTCAATAAGACGAAAAAATATATATCAGTTAGATGAGTAAAAACCAGTCAGAATATTGAAAAATAGATTTCAGTAAGATAAAAAAATATAGTCAGTAAGATGAAAAATTCCCCCTTTTTGGCAGAAAATGAGGAATAATAAGGACAAAAAGAGCCATTATGTGTCCGAAGATAACTGGACGGTATTTGAGGACACGCAGGAAGCGATTATTGATCAGGAACCCTTTGATAATGTCCAGAGAATCCGAAAGAATGTCCGCAGATACCCGGATGGACATCCGACATCCATTGACAGAGCTGATGTATTGTGCGGATTGCGGGGCAAAAATGTATGTGCACCGGGTAAATAATGGGAAAAGAATTCCCCAATATACCTGTTCTGCATACAGCAAGGTTCCAGTCGGAACACTCTGCTTGACACAGCATCGGATCAATGCGGACATTGTGATAGAGTTGATAACCGGACAAAGATGCTTTATAAAACTTACGGAAGGTGAGCAGATGAAGATACCTTTTGATTAGCCTGACAATCAGCTTTTTCAGCATATTTCTTAACTGTCAACAAAGATATTTAAAAAAGAAATTATTATTTAGAGTAGGGATGACTTTGTTAAAGTGATTATTTTATTAAAAGTTTCATGTGCCTTGTTGACAGTGACGGAGAGACAGAATTACAGGTGGAAATACCGTCCCAGCTGGGATAATAACTGTTCTCTCTCTGTCGGGCAGGACAGGGATTTGCAGAAGAAAAGGCGCAGAGGTCATTCCTCCACGCCTTCATA
>JALFIK010000082.1 GCA_022776205.1 Eubacterium sp. | reverse complement strand
GTGATTATTATTTACAATCCAAGATCCCTTCGATACATGGAAATTTTCTCTTCAATCTCTTCCAGTTCACGATCAATCTCCGCGATTCTCTTTCTGCTTTTTTCCATATCAATCGCTTTTTCCTCAACAATTTTTGTAATATATCTCGGAATATTCAGATTATAGTCGTTCTCCTTCACCCTTTCCCGGGACACACAGGCACAAAAACCAGGAACTGTTTTTCTCTCCTTCCAAATGGTTTTGATGTCCTCTCTTTGCTCCTGTCCGATTCTTTCCATTTCCGAGCAGTCGAAAAACATAATTCCTTCGTCCTCACGATTCAGTCGGAAAAAAAGAAAAATTTCTGTCTGACCGCCGGAATGAAATATATGATCCGGTAACAGCATCACACTGTCAAGACAGTTCAGGTCATCAACCAGAAATTTTCTAATCTGACTTTCTCTCCCTTCCCGATATAACAAGGCACCGGGAAATACAATTCCGAGAGAACCTTTTTGTCTTAAACATGCCAAAGCTGACAGGAGAAATGGGAATTCTCCCTTCGCCCCGGAAAACAGAAATTCCTTCTGTTCGTTCATCTGTTCCGGGGAAATTACAAACTCACCAGCCTCTGCACCGTCTGGCATATAAATTGCAATTCTGTCAAAAAAGCCCCGAACAGAATCCTGCTTTTTCTCCCAGTCCTTCTTTAAATAAAGATGGAGAAAATCCAGAGGAATTTTATTCATATAACATAATGCCGTAAAGATATCAATATAAGCCTGCTCCGTTTCATATCCATATATTTCCGGTACTTTCTCCCGGTCTGTCATAGTATCCGCCAGTAATCCATACTGAAAATCCGGAAGAAAAACCCGGTCCCTTTCGGAACCGGAGAGTTCAAAAAACATATGATAGACTTCATAAAGTTCATCAGGAATAAACGTATCTTTTTTCATTCCCGCAAACTCCCGGATCAGTCCGGAAAACAATTCCGGATACATCTGAAAAAGTAATTCTTCATTCCCCCACCCATCAATCTTCTTAATAAATTTGCGAAAAAAACGGGCAAAACTTTTCTGTTTTTCAATAGAATGAACTTCTTTTAATTTTTTATAGAACAAAAAATCTGTTAATTGAATATCTTTATTATACAAATGAAGAAAAGAAGATGCCGATTCCATAAAAGAAAGAAAAGAGGGAATCTGCAATTTCCCCCGAATCGCTATTTTTACCAGTTCTTCCGGTTTATATTCTTTGTTAAGTCTGTCTGCACTTTTCAGACAGAGAAACTGATAAAACAAAAGAAAAACACAGCTGTCCCTGTATTCCTCAAAAGTAAGTCCCGGATGACTTTCACTTAAAATTGACATAAATTCATAATGCAATTGTTTTTCGTCCATCCGATTTCTCCTTTTCACAGTTTATCCAGGTGTTGCATCATCTCTTCTGTTAAAACATCCTCTTCAAGCCTCATCTTCTCCATGAGCAACAACTGCTTTTTCTTCTGATAATAATATAGTTTCCCAATCGACATCTGAGTGGCAAGATCCGGACAGGCAATCATCAGCTGTCGAATCATATGTACTGACAGAACCTTTACAGAAGAATTTCCCTGAATCGCGATTGTTCGCTGCCTCCTGATCTCCGGATGTTCATTAAAATACCATGCAAAATAATAAGGATCCATTATCCCGTTCTGAAATTCGATGGAAACAAAATTTGACGGAATAATCTTTCCCTCATGTTGTTTTTCAAGTACGGCCGCGCGATGAAAAGAAGTCAGCCCAATCACAATACTATGTTCTCTGGCTAGATTCAGATTCTTTTCTTTCTTCGTATCGACCAAAACAGTGGGAACTTCATAATCACAGACTCCGTTTTCCTCGTCGATCAGCTGACTGATCGTAAGAATCGGATACTCTCTGCCTTCGCCTGCTACTTTCGGTTTTATTCTGTTTAAAACAACCCCATGAGTAATCTGGCTGATCTGTTCCAAAAGAAGCTCCACACTCTCTGCCTCCTGTAAAAGTAATTCTGTTCATTTAATGTTTTTCTGATTATTTAATAATTTCGCGAAGGGCAAGATTAATTCTGCCCATTTTGTCAATTTCCAGGACTTTAACTTTAACCTTATCCCCAATATTTACGACATCCTCAACTTTTTCCACTCTTTCTCTGGAAAGCTTGGAAATATGAATCAGTCCGTCTTTATTTGGCGCCAGCTGAACAAATGCACCAAAATTCATAATTCGTACAACTTCACCTTCATAAATTTTACCAGGTTCCACCGGTTCCACAATCAGTCGGATAATCTCTTTTGCTTTCTCGATCATATCCTGATCCGGGCTGCAGATATCCACTCTTCCATCATCATTAATGTCGATTTTCACGCCTGTTTCATCAATGATTCCGTTAATTGTCTTGCCCTGTTTTCCGATAATCTCACTGATTTTCTCCGGATCAACGTGCATCTGGCTGATCTTCGGTGCATATTTTCCCACATGATCTCTCGGTCTGTCAATCACCGGTTCCATCACATTTGTAAGAATATATTCTCTCGCCTCTTTCGTCCGGGCAATCGCCTCACGGATGATATCCGGTGTCAGTCCGTGAATCTTAATGTCCATCTGGATTGCAGTGATTCCATCATGAGTTCCGGCAACTTTGAAATCCATATCCCCAAAGAAATCTTCCAGACCCTGGATATCCGTAAGTACAATGTAATCATCATCACTGTCACCGGTTACAAGACCGGTTGAGATTCCTGCTACCGGCTTTTTGATTGGCACACCTGCTGCCATCAGGGACAGAGTGGATGCACAAATACTGGCCTGGGAAGTGGAACCATTGGATTCGAGCGTCTCTGAAACGGTGCGAATCGCATATGGGAACTCTTCTTCACTCGGGAGTACCGGAACAAGAGCTCTCTCTGCCAGAGCTCCATGTCCAATCTCACGCCGTCCCGGCCCACGACTTGGTTTCGTTTCTCCAACTGAATAACTCGGGAAATTATAATGATGCATATATCTTTTTGAAGTGACATTGGCGTCAAGGCCGTCAATCTTTTGTGCCTCGGACAAAGGAGCCAGAGTTGTCACTGTCATAATCTGGGTCTGTCCACGGGTGAACATTCCGGAACCGTGCACTCTCGGAAGAAGATCGATTTCTGCCGCAAGAGGACGGATTTCATTAATCGCACGACCATCCGGACGTTTATGGTCTCTGAGAATCATTTTCCGAACTGTCTTTTTCTGGAATTTGTACACGGCATCATCGATCAGAGGAAGCCAGTCCTCATGTTCTTCCATGTATCTTTCTTCCAGTTTCTCTTTAATCTGACGAATGTTCTCTTCCCGAACCTGTTTTACATCGGTAAATACTGCTTCTTCCATTGCCTCCGGAGTAATAAATTCAACCATATCATTCCAAAGTTCTTCCGGTGTATCCACATGTTCATAATCATGTTTTTCTTTTCCGCATTCTTCAACAATACGATCTATGAAAGTAATAATCTCCTTATTTACTTCATGTGCCTTAAAAATGGCCTCGATCATCTTGTCTTCCGGCACTTCATTGGCACCGGCCTCAATCATAATTACCTTATCTCTCGTGGAAGCAACGGTCAGTGCCAGATCGGAAACGAGTTGCTGATCCGATGTAGGATTCACAATAAATTCTCCGTCAATCAGACCGATTCTGGTTCCTGCAATCGGCCCGTCAAAAGGAATGTCGGAAATGGAAGTGGCAATGGATGCCCCAAGCATCGCCGTAATCTCCGGAGAACAATCTGGATCAACAGACATAACAAGATTGTTCAATGTTACATCATTTCTGTAATCTTTTGGAAACAATGGGCGCATTGGGCGGTCAATCACACGAGAAGTCAGAACAGCATGCTCCGATGCTTTGCCCTCTCTTTTATTAAAGCCTCCGGGAATCTTTCCAACGGAATACATCTTTTCTTCAAACTCCACACTTAAAGGGAAGAAATCAATTCCCTCTCTCGGCTTCTCAGAAGCAGTTGCCGTAGATAACACTACTGTATCCCCATAATGCATAAAAGCTGCCCCGTTCGCCTGGGCTGCCACTTTTCCAATTTCAACAGTCAGGGTTCTTCCTGCCAGTTCCATAGAAAACTGCTTTACCATAAAGTAAACCTCCTTGTTCTTCTCAAGCGTAATTTATATGATTTGAAACAAATTGGGAAGGTTTCCGAAACAACTGAAAAGAATACTCCTTCTTTCCGGAAATATCTTTGGGAATATTCTTTTCAGAAGTCTCGGTCAGATCCTTCCCTGCTCCGGTAAAAAACTATTTTACCAGAATATGGTCACACAAATGTAGCATGGCCTAATCTTTATAATTCTAACACAGTATGATAAAGATTTCCATAAGTTTTTTCATATTGATCGATTACGTAAAAAGGGTACCGCAGTATGCGATACCCTCTTTTCATCTTATCTAAAATATTCTACGCCACTTTCGAATATCTTCTGATTCTGTTTGGCATAGATATTCTTTGCGATATTATCCCCAATACGTTCGGAATGTGCCATCTTTCCAAGAACACGGCCATCCGGACTGGTGATTCCCTCAATAGCATAATAGGAGCCATTTGGATTATAGCGTTCATCCATGGTAGGCTCTCCCTTGTAATTAACATACTGTGTTGCCACCTGCCCATTTTTGAAAAGCTCCTGAATGCATTCCTTACTTGCGACAAACCTTCCCTCTCCATGAGATGCAGGGATAGCATATACCTGTTCAAGCACTGCCTTCTGAAGCCAAGGAGATTTGTTCGTCACAACCTTGGTATAAACCATCGTGGAAACGTGTCGTCCAATCTCATTCATCGTAAGTGTCGGGGAATCCTCTGTCTGGTTAACAATTTTACCATATGGTACCAGTCCGAGTTTAATAAGTGCCTGGAAACCATTACAAATACCCAGGGCAAGACCATCCCTTTCATTAAGAAGTTTCATAACGGCTTCCTTAATCTTTTCATTCCGGAATACAGTTGCAAAGAACTTCGCAGAACCTTCCGGCTCATCGCCGGCACTGAAACCGCCAGGGAACATGATAATCTGTGCCTGATCAATCGCTTTTTCAAATGCATTTACGGAATCAAGGATGTCGGTCTCGGTCTGGTTTTTGAAAACCAGAGTTTCCACATCTGCGCCGGCACGACGGAATGCTCTTTCGGAATCGTATTCACAGTTTGTTCCCGGAAATACCGGTATAAATACTTTCGGCACGGCCACTTTATGTTTACATACATAAACCTGTCCCTTTCTGTAAAGCGGCTGGGATACATTTCTTTTTCTCTGTCCTGTCTTTGTAGGGAATACAGATTCTAACGGTTCCTGCCATACGTCCCTCATCTCTTTCAGAGAAATTTTATCCGTTGCAGTCTGAATATAACGGTCGTCTGTGATTCTTCCGACAAAAGTACATGGTAAAACAGTCATCTCATCCATCTTCGATGTGGAGATTTCCACAAGAATGGAACCATAAGATTTCCTGGTCAGTTCATTAAGATCAAAATCTTTCATGAATTTGACACCATACATATTTCCAAAACACATTTTACTCAGTGCTTCAATCAGTCCTCCTGAGCCAATTGCATAAGCAGAAGAAATGATATCTTTCCTCATCATTTTATGAATTGTATCATAGATTTTTCCGGTTTTTTCGTAGTCCGGAATGCCATATTTATCAAAAGGAATGTCCACACGAAGAAGATTATGTCCTGCTTTCTTTAACTCCGGTGTCACAACATGAGAAGCCTTTGTATAATCAACGGCAAAGGAAACAAGAGTCGGAGGAACATCAATATCTTCAAAGGAACCGGACATACTGTCCTTTCCTCCGATTGCTGCAATTCCGAATCCCTTCTGTGCGTCATATGCGCCAAGAAGTGCAGCAAAAGGTTTGCCCCATCTCTTTGGATCCGTTCCCAGACGCTCGAAATATTCCTGGAATGTCAGACGTATCTTTCGAAAATCTCCACCGGATGCCACAATTTTAGCAACAGATTCCAGTACAGCATAAACAGCTCCATGGTATGGACTCCAGCTTGACAGGTACGGATCAAATCCGTAGGACATCATTGTTGTAATATCTGTCTTTCCATCCAGGGCAGGAATTTTAGCTGTCATTGCCTGAATCGGTGTAAGCTGGGTCTTACCACCAAATGGCATGGTTACCGTTCCCGCTCCAATAGAGCTGTCAAACATTTCAACCAGCCCCTTCTTGGAACAAACATTCAAATCGGAAAGTACCGCTTCCCATGTTTCCTTCAGATCTCCAAGAGGAATCTGTTTTTCATAGTAGCATTCTTTCTCATCCGGCATCTCTACTTCAACCGTTGTCTCCTGATGTGCACCATTCGTATCCAGAAATGCACGGGAAAGATTTACGATTTCTTTTCCGCGCCAGTTCATGATCAGACGCTTTTCTTCTGTTACAACAGCAACAACCGTAGCTTCCAGATTCTCTTCTGCGGCATAAGCGAGGAACTGATCCACATCATCCTTATTAAGTACTACAGCCATACGTTCCTGAGATTCGGAAATAGCAAGTTCCGTTCCGTCAAGACCGGCATATTTCTTAGGAACTTTATCCAGATTAATCTGAAGACCGTCTGCCAGTTCTCCGATGGCAACAGACACACCGCCGGCACCAAAATCATTACATTTCTTAATCAGGCGGCTTACCTCACCACGACGGAATAATCTCTGAATCTTACGCTCTGTCGGTGCATTACCTTTCTGTACTTCCGCACCGCATGTATCGATGGATGTCGTTGTGTGTGCTTTGGAAGAACCGGTTGCTCCCCCACAGCCATCACGTCCGGTACGTCCGCCGAGTAATACGATGATATCTCCCGGATCTGAACTTTCCCGGATCACATTTTTTCTTGGCGCTGCCCCGATTACAGCACCGATTTCCAT
>JALFIK010000075.1 GCA_022776205.1 Eubacterium sp. | reverse complement strand
AGATGAAGATTACGATATTTCTTTAATCCGGTTCCGGCCGGAATCAATTTTCCTAAAAGTACGTTTTCTTTTAATCCGATCAGAGGGTCTACTTTTCCTTTGATGGCTGCATCGGTCAGCACTTTTGTCGTTTCCTGGAAGGATGCGGCAGATAAGAAGGAGTTTGTTGCTAGAGAAGCTTTTGTAATACCAAGAAGGGTCTGTTCTGCAGTTGCAGGTTCTTTTCCTTCCTTAAGAAGTTTCTCATTCTCATCCTCTAATTCAAGCACATCTACAAGGGCACCCGGCAGATAATTACTGTCACCCGGCTCTTCAATACGAACTTTCTTGAGCATCTGACGTACAATAATCTCAATATGCTTATCGTTGATGTCAACACCCTGCAGACGGTATACACGCTGTACCTCTCTCATCATATATTCCTGTACGGCTTCCGCACCTTTGATTCTTAAAATATCATGAGGATTTACAGAACCTTCCGTAAGCTCATCACCGGCTTCAAGAATAGCTCCGTCAAGCACTTTAATACGTGCCCCGTAAGGAATGACATAATTCTTTGTCTCGCCGTTATCACTTACAATGTTGATCTCCCGTTTTTCTTTTGATTCTTTAACTTCGGCACGACCGCCAATCTCTGTGATAATGGCAAGTCCCTTCGGTTTCCGTGCCTCGAAAAGCTCCTCAACACGAGGAAGACCCTGTGTGATATCATCACCGGCTACACCGCCGGCATGGAAGGTACGCATGGTAAGCTGTGTACCAGGTTCCCCGATGGACTGGGCAGCGATGATTCCAACCGCCTCGCCGACCTGTACAGCCTGACCGGTTGCCAGGTTAGCACCGTAACATCTCGAACATGCACCATTGTGAGATTTACATGTGAGCATGGTACGGATCTTTACTTTTGTAAAACCGGCATTCACAATGGCCTTCGCCCGTTTCGGCGTAATCATACAGTTTGCTTTTACAATAAGATTTCCATCTTTATCCGCATAATCTTCTGCAGCATATCTACCGCTGATACGATCCTCTAATGTTTCGATGGTTTCCTTTCCGTCCATGATTGCTTCTACATACATACCCGGAATCTTATCACTTCCCTCACAGCAGTCCTGCTCACGGATAATAAGCTCCTGGGAGACATCAACAAGACGTCTTGTAAGGTATCCGGAATCGGCAGTACGAAGGGCTGTATCGGAAAGTCCCTTTCTGGCTCCATGAGCAGAAATGAAATACTCGAGTACGTCAAGACCTTCACGGAAGTTTGACTTAATCGGAAGTTCGATCGTACGTCCGGAAGTATCGGCCATCAGTCCACGCATACCTGCCAGCTGTTTAATCTGCTGATTAGAACCACGGGCTCCGGAATCCGCCATCATAAAGATATTATTGTACTTATCCAGTCCGTTGATCAGTTTATCTGTCAGTTCGTTATCGGCAGCAAACCATGTCTGAACAACTGCTTTGTAACGTTCTTCTTCTGTCATAAAACCACGACGATACTGTTTGGTAATATATTCAACCTGTTTCTGTGCCGCTTCAAGAATTTCCGGTTTTTCCTTTGGTACGGTCATGTCAGAAATAGATACACTAAGCGCTCCGATCGTTGAATATTTATATCCAAGGGCTTTGATATTATCAAGAACCTCTGCTGTCTTTGTGGTGCCATGTACACTGATACAGCGATCCAGAATCTGTTTTAACTGTTTCTTACCACACTGGAAATCGATTTCCAGTTTCAGGAAATTTTCAGGATCGGAACGGTCTACAAATCCAAGGTCCTGTAAAATAATCTCATTAAACAGGAGACGACCCACAGTACAGTCAATGATTCGGCTTCCCATCGTTCCGTCCGGTTTCTTTCCTCTTCTTTTTACTTTAATCTTGGTATGAAGGGTGATTACTTTATTCTCATAGGCAAGAAGAGCTTCATTTTCAGACTTAAAGCATTTTCCCTCTCCCTTTTCTCCTTCTTTTTCCATGGTCAGATAATAAATACCAAGAACCATATCCTGGGAAGGAACGGCGACCGGTGCACCATCGGACGGTTTGAGCAGGTTGTTTGGTGAAAGAAGAAGGAAACGGCATTCCGCCTGGGCTTCCTGAGAAAGAGGCAGATGCACGGCCATTTGGTCTCCGTCAAAGTCAGCATTGAACGCAGTACATACTAACGGATGAAGCTTGATTGCCTTACCTTCTACAAGAATAGGCTCAAATGCCTGAATTCCCAGACGATGCAGGGTCGGAGCACGGTTTAACATAACAGGATGTTCTTTAATGACGTCTTCCAGGACATCCCATACTTCCGGCTGCAGTTTCTCAACCATTTTCTTTGCAGATTTAATATTATGTGCCAGGCCATTTGCCACAAGTTCTTTCATAACAAAAGGTTTGAACAGTTCAATTGCCATTTCTTTTGGCAGGCCGCACTGATAAATTTTAAGTTCCGGTCCTACGACAATAACGGAACGTCCGGAATAATCCACACGTTTTCCGAGAAGGTTCTGACGGAACCGTCCCTGCTTACCTTTTAACATATCAGAAAGGGATTTCAGTGCACGGTTTCCAGGTCCGGTTACCGGACGGCCTCGACGACCGTTATCAAGTAAGGCATCCACCGCTTCCTGGAGCATACGTTTTTCATTCCGGATAATGATATCCGGTGCTCCAAGCTCCAGCAGCCTTTTAAGACGGTTGTTACGGTTGATGATTCTTCTATATAAATCGTTTAAATCAGAGGTGGCAAAACGTCCTCCGTCCAGCTGAACCATCGGACGGATATCCGGAGGGATTACCGGAACTGCATCCAGAATCATCCATTCCGGACGGTTACCGGAGAGGCGGAATGCCTCTACTACTTCAAGTCGCTTGATATTTCTGGCTTTTTTCTGTCCGCTTGCATTTTTTAAACTTTCTTTTAATTCTGCAGATTCTGCTTCCAGATCGATCTCTGCAAGAAGTTCCTTGATCGCCTCTGCACCCATACCGACACGGAAAGTACCAAGTCCTTCCTCTGTGGAGCGGTACTCCTCACATACACGGCGGTATTCTGCATCGGAAATGACATCTTTTTTGTTTAAATTTGTTTCACCCGGATCCAATACAACATAAGATGCAAAGTATAATACCTTCTCCAGAGCTTTCGGTGACATATCAAGAATCAGTCCCATTCGGCTTGGAATTCCCTTGAAATACCAGATATGGGATACCGGAGCGGCAAGCTCGATATGACCCATTCGTTCTCGACGCACGCTGGCTTTCGTAACTTCTACACCACATTTATCACATACAACGCCTTTATAGCGGATCTTTTTATATTTACCACAATGACATTCCCAGTCCTTGCTCGGCCCGAAGATTCTCTCACAGAACAGACCATCTTTCTCCGGTTTTAAAGTACGGTAATTGATTGTCTCCGGTTTCTTTACTTCACCATGGGACCACTTGCGGATTAATTCCGGAGATGCAAGTCCGATCTTGATCGCATCAAAATTAACCGGCTGTTCTACTGTTTGGTTATTCATATCAGACATAGATTTCTCCTTCCAGACTTCTTTTATAAATCAGAATCCTCGAAAAGCATTCCGGAAAATGGCGGCTCTGCTTCCCCCTCACCGGCTTCTTCCTCAAGAGTGCTTTCTTTGTATCCATATTCTCCCAGATCATTGTCATCCTTATAGGAATTATCATCCGGACTGCTCTCAATCATCGGAGTAAGCGATTCATTGATTGTCTCGCCGCCTTCCTGAATCTCCACCTCTGTCATATCCTCTTTCAGAACACGAACATCGAGGGCGAGGGACTGGAATTCTTTAAGAAGAACTTTAAAGGATTCCGGAATACCCGGTTCAGGAATATTCTCTCCTTTGATGATCGCTTCATATGTCTTAACACGACCCACAACATCATCGGATTTCACAGTCAGGATTTCCTGCAGTGTATAGGAAGCACCATATGCCTCAAGGGCCCATACTTCCATCTCACCAAAACGCTGTCCACCGAACTGTGCCTTACCACCCAGAGGCTGCTGTGTTACCAGGGAGTATGGGCCGGTGGAACGTGCATGAATCTTATCGTCAACCAGATGATGGAGTTTCAGATAATGCATGAAACCGATGGAAACCGGAGAGTCAAATTCTTCTCCCGTACGTCCGTCACGAAGCTGTACCTTTCCGGTACGGTCGATTGGCACACCCTTCCACTCTTCTCTGTGGTCGCGGTTATCATACAGATACTGCATGATTTCATCATTTACTTTATCTCCCCAGATTTCTTCAAATTCTTCCCATGTCTTGTTGGCATAGTCGTTCGCCATCTCCAGGGTATCCATAATATCATTCTCGTCCGCACCGTTAAATACCGGTGTGGAAACGTTAAATCCAAGTACTTTGGAAGCCAGGCTTAAATGAAGTTCAAGAACCTGCCCGATATTCATTCGGGAAGGCACACCCAGCGGGTTAAGCACGATATCAAGCGGACGTCCATTCGGAAGGAATGGCATGTCTTCTACCGGAAGGATACGGGAAACGACACCCTTGTTACCATGACGGCCGGCCATCTTGTCACCGACGGAAATTTTACGTTTCTGCGCAATATAGACACGAACGGATTTATTGACTGTCGGAGGAAGCTCATCTCCATTTTCTCTCGTGAACACCTTCGTATCCATAACGACACCGTAGGCTCCGTGAGGAACACGCAGAGAAGTATCTCTTACCTCTCTTGCCTTCTCCCCAAAAATTGCACGAAGCAGTCTCTCCTCTGCCGTTAGCTCTGTCTCTCCTTTCGGAGTTACCTTTCCAACAAGGATATCCCCGGCATGTACTTCTGCACCAATCCGAATAATACCGTTTTCGTCCAAATCCTTTAATACATCCTCGCTCAATCCGGCAAGATCTCTTGTAATCTCCTCCTGTCCAAGCTTGGTATCTCTCGCTTCAACTTCATATTCTTCTATGTGAACAGAAGTATAAACGTCATTCTGTACCAGACGCTCACTTAAAAGAACAGCATCCTCATAATTGTAACCTTCCCAGGTCATAAATCCGATCAGCGGGTTCTTCCCGAGAGCCATCTCGCCGCCGCATGTGGAAGCACCATCCGCCAGAATATCTCCCTCTTCCACACGGTCTCCCTTGTTCACGATCGGTCTCTGGTTCATGCAGTTACCCTGATTGCTCCGCGAGAACTTGATTACGTGATAAGTATCACGGATCCCATCATCTCTTTTTACAATAATTTCCTTACTTGTAGAATATTCCACCGTACCCGCATGATGTGCGATAATGCAGACACCGGAATCTCTTGCTGCTTTGGCCTCCATTCCGGTTCCGACAACCGGAACTTCTGTCTTCAGCAGAGGTACCGCCTGACGCTGCATGTTCGAACCCATCAGAGCACGGTTCGCATCGTCATTTTCCAAGAATGGAATCATGGAGGTTGCCACGGAGAACACCATCTTCGGGGAAACGTCCATCAGATCGATTCTCGATCTTCTGAATTCGGATGTTTCTTCTCTGTAACGACCGGATACATTCGTGTGAATGAAATGGCCCTCTTCATCCAGAGGCTCATTCGCCTGAGCAACCGTATAATTATCTTCCTCATCCGCCGTCAGGTAAACAACTTCATCTGTTACGACCGGATTATTCGGATCTGTTTTGTCAACAATACGATATGGTGCTTCGATAAAACCATACTCATTTATCCGCGCGTAGGTGGCGAGAGAGTTAATCAGACCGATATTCGGTCCCTCAGGGGTCTCGATCGGACACATTCTTCCATAGTGAGAATAGTGAACGTCACGGACTTCGAACCCGGCACGGTCTCTGGAAAGTCCGCCAGGACCCAGTGCGGAAAGACGTCTCTTATGAGTAAGCTCCGAAAGCGGGTTGTGCTGATCCATAAACTGGGACAGCTGGGAACTTCCGAAAAATTCCTTTACCGCTGCAGTAACCGGTTTGATATTGATCAGAGTCTGCGGAGAAATGGAATCAATATCCTGCGTTGTCATACGTTCTCTTACAACTCTTTCCAGACGGGACAGACCGATACGGTACTGGTTCTGTAAGAGTTCTCCAACGGCACGAATACGACGGTTTCCTAAATGGTCAATATCGTCATCGTTACCAATTCCATATTCCAGATGGATATTATAGTTAATAGAAGCTAAAATATCCTCTTTCGTAATGTGTTTTGGAATTAATTCGCTCAGATTCTTCTTAATCTGCTCTTTAATTTCATCTATGTCATCATATTCATCTAAGATTTTTTCAAGGACTGGATAATATACGAGTTCAGTGACGCCCACTTCCTTCGGGTCAACATCCACGAAACTGCGAAGATCAACCATCATACTGGAAAGGACTTTCACTTCTCTTTCTTCTGTTTCAATATATACAAACGGAACTGCTGCATTCTGGATTGTATCTGCCTGTTCCTTCGAAAGTTTCGTTCCTTCTTCAAAGAGAATCTCTCCGGTTGTAGGGTCCACAACATCCTGAGCCAATTTGTGGCCTGCAATACGGTTTCGGAACATAAGCTTCTTATTAAACTTATAGCGTCCCACTTTCGCAAGGTCGTAACGTCTTGCATCGAAGAACATACTGTTAATCAGGCTTTCCGCACTGTCCACAGATAATGGTTCGCCCGGGCGGATCTTTTCATATAATTTCTTAAGACCTTCCTGATAGTTGGTCGCTGTATCCTTCTCAAGAGTCTTTAAAATCTTCGGTTCTTCTCCAAATAACTCCTTGATCTCTGCATTGGTCCCAATGCCAAGGGCTCTGATCAATACAGTAACCGGAACTTTTCTCGTCCGATCCACACGAACATAAAATACATCGTTCGAATCCGTCTCATACTCAAGCCATGCACCACGATTCGGAATTACTGTACAGGAAAATAATTTCTTTCCTGTTTTATCATGGCTGATTGCATAATAGATTCCGGGAGAACGTACCAGCTGGCTGACAATCACACGCTCCGCACCATTAATCACAAACGTTCCTGTCTCTGTCATCAACGGCAGGTCGCCCATGAAAATATCATGCTGTTTAAAATCATCCGTCTCTTTATTATGAAGCCGTACTTTAACTTTTAAAGGAGCCGCATATGTTGCATCACGTTCCTTGCATTCCTCAATTGAATACTTTCTGTCCTCCCGGCAAAGCTGAAAGTCAACAAACTCCAGACTGAGCTGACCACTGTAATCCGTAATCGGAGAAATATCCTCAAACACCTCTTTCAATCCATCTGTCAGAAACCACTGATATGAATTCTTCTGGACCTCGATAAGATTCGGCATGTCAAGAACATCCTTCTGTCTGGCGTAGCTCATTCTGATGTTTTTGCTTCCCGGAATCTGCGTTGGACGCAGTCTATTCTTTTCCATCGATGTTTTCACCCCTTGAATAATCTTAATGTTAAATCTTCTTGTTGCTTTCCAAATGGGCCCATATACCCATTGTGAATCAGTTTAATATAATAACATATCTGTCAAGTCATGTCAACGAAATTTTGTTTATTATTCTTCATCTTTTCCAGTTTTTTTACTAATTAAACAAGTCAGAACTTCTTGCCACAAATAATATTTACAACTTTTTCTTATATATCGGCAAAAAATCGTCGTTTTTACCTATTTACAAAGGTTGCAAAACTATAATATTAAAAAAGGGAGTGACAATTGCCACTCCCTCACAAGCATATATTAGAACTATTTTATAAAAAAGACTTTACGGATTCATAGATACCTCTGCCATCCAGGCCATATTTTTCAATCAGACGAAGCGCCGGGCCGGACTCTCCATACGTATCGTTCACACCAATTCTCTTTACAGGAACCGGACATTTTTCAGAGAGAACTTCACATACGGCTCCGCCCAGTCCGCCGATAATGGAATGTTCTTCCACAGTAACTACTTTTCCTGTTTCTTTTGCAGCGGTAATCAGCAGTTCCTCATCAATCGGCTTAATCGTATGGATATTGTTCACTCTCGCATCCACACCGTCATCAGCAAGAAGTTCTGCTGCCTCCAAAGCATAGCTTACACAAAGTCCGGTCGCAACGATTGTTACGTCTTTTCCATCTCTTAAAGTAACACCTTTTCCAATTTCAAATTTATATTCCGGAGTATCGTTGATTACGGGAACTGCCAGGCGGCCAAATCTCATATAAACCGGGCCCTCCAACTCGTAGGCAGCCTTCACTGCCGCCCTTGCTTCCACATCGTCTGCCGGAGAAATGATTGTCATACCCGGAATAGTACGCATCAGGGCAATATCTTCATTACACTGATGGGTTGCTCCGTCCTCTCCTACGGAAATTCCGGCATGGGTTGCTCCAATTTTTACATTAAGATGCGGATAACCAATGGAGTTACGAATCTGCTCAAAAGCACGACCAGCTGCAAACATAGCAAAAGTACTTGCAAACGGAACCATTCCTGTTGTGGCAAGACCTGCTGCGATTCCCATCATATTACCCTCAGCAATTCCACAGTCAATATGACGGTCCGGGAATGCTTTTTTGAAAATTCCTGTTTTTGTAGCAGCTGCCAGATCCGCGTCTAAAACAACAAGATTATCATGTTCTTTTCCCAATTCTACCAAAGCATTACCGTAGCTTTCTCTCGTTGCGATTTTCTTTACTTCTGACATAACGCTTCCTCCACTTTCTTTAAATCTTCCATTGCAACCGCATATTCTTCATCATTCGGTGCCTTTCCATGCCAGGATACCTGGTCTTCCATAAAGGAGACTCCCTTTCCTTTCACGGTCTTCATTACAATTGCCGTCGGCATTCCCTTTGTCGCCCTTGCCTCTTTAAATGCTGCTTCCAGCTGATCAAAATCGTTTCCGTCTTCCACATTGATTACATGGAAATTAAAAGCCTCAAATTTCCTGTCGATCGGATACGGGGAGCATACGTCTTCCACCCTTCCGTCGATCTGCAGTCCGTTATTATCGACAATCACAACAAGGTTATCGAGCTTTCTTGCCCCGGCAAACATGGCAGCCTCCCATATCTGACCTTCCTCGATCTCTCCATCTCCAAGGAGTGAATAAACACGATAATCTTTCTTTCTTAATTTTGCGGAAAGGGCCATGCCGACTGCTGCAGAAAGTCCCTGTCCTAAAGATCCGCTGGACATATCGATTCCCGGCGTGTGCTGCATACACGGATGTCCCTGGAGATGAGATCCGATATGTCTTAACGTCCTGAGATCTTCCACAGGGAAAAATCCTCTGTTGGCAAGTGCTGCATAGAGTCCGGGTGCCGTGTGCCCTTTCGATAATACAAAACGGTCTCTGTCCGGGTCATTCGGATTAGCCGGATCCACATTCATTTCCTCAAAATATAAATAAGTAAAAAGTTCTGCAGCAGAAAGTGATCCGCCTGGATGTCCCGCCTTAGCAGCATGAACACCTGTGACAATTCCTTTTCTCACTTCATTGGCCACTTTCTGAAGTTCTAATTTATTCATGGCTTCCTCCTTGATTTATGATTTATTTATTCTCCGAATACTGCTTTATAATCTGCCTGAAACTTTGCGATACCCGCATGTGTCAGAGGATGTTTCGTCATCTGCTCCAGGACCTTATACGGAACGGTTGCGATATCTGCTCCCGCAAGAGCACAGTCCGTTACATGAATCGGGTTACGGACGCTGGCAGCGATAATTTCTGTATCGATACCTGCCACATCAAAAATATCTGCAATCTCCCGGATCAGATCCACACCTCTTACATTGATATCATCC
>JALFIK010000027.1 GCA_022776205.1 Eubacterium sp. | reverse complement strand
TTACCCAGTAATATAAAACTCATCATAAGACATGTTAGCGTAAAATAATAAGCTACTTTACCAAACTTTCTTTTCATTGTGTTACCTCCTTCTGGTGAATCATTGTTTTCTTCAGCAGCTGAATATATAGTAACACATTATTTATATCTTGTAAAGTATAATTATTTATTTTGTAATAATTCTGTAACATATTTATCTTTTTGATTTGTTTTTTATCCTGTAATTCCACAGCTGTCGCTCCAAATGCACAAAGGAAGTCACTACCATCATTCCAAGAGCAATAGAAGAAGCTTCCCAAAGGACCAGTCTTAAATATTGTTTGAATGCTTCGCCTTCTCCCAGGACAAGATGGGACATCGTATAAAATAAATTGCCTCCCGGAATTAGAGGCACAAGAATGGATATCAGAAACACTGTACTGGGTGCTTTTAAAATCCGGGCGAATATTTCTGCCATCACTGATGCGATAATTGATGCAAAAAATAATGCAACCATTTCATTTCCACTCTTGTGCTTTATAAAAAGGAACAGAGCCCATATAAAAGAACCGGCCAGACTTACCGGAAAAAGTTTCTTTTTATCCAGATGAAGAAAGGCACTAAACCCAAAGGTACCGGCAAATGCCGCAAAAATCTGTACTATTTCCTGTTTCATATTGGTTCTCCTTTATACCAGAAGTGTAATAGTAAATCCAAGGGACAGGGCAATCGCCGCAAGAACTGCCTCACACAGGCGGTTCATCCCAGAAATAAGATCTCCATTTATCATATCCCTGATAGAATTTGTCAGATTGATTCCCGGGATTAGAAGCATGATATTTCCGATAATCACTTTGTCCACAGACTGGGCAATCCCAAGCTTGTATAATAAAACAGCAGCGCCCCCTCCAAAAAAGGAGCACAAAAGATTGGAAACAATATAATTCATTTCCAGCCTTCTTGTAATTCCTACAAGAACATAAAGAAAAACACCCACCAGGGAAGCTGCAATGCCATCCCGGATGCTCCCTCCAAAGAATATGGAAAAAGCACCGGATACAAGAACATAAGCAAGAATATCCTCTCCTGTGCCATATTCCTGTCTCCCCTCAATCCGACTAATTTCTTCGGAAAGCTTTCCTACAGGAACAGGCATACTACAGATTCTTCTGGATAATTCATTAAACTTTTCTAATTTAATAAAATCTGTTTTATATTTTCCTACCCGCCTTGTCTGGGTTAAAACCTGACCGGCTGCATCCGTTACTGTTACAACAATACTCTCTGTAATAGTAAATACATTAATCTCTTTCATCTGATAGGCCCGGCACAATCTTGTGATGGAATCTTCCACCCTGCTCACTTCGCCACCACAAGTCAGCATCCCTTCTCCGATTTCCAGAATTTTTGATAAAATCTTTTCTGTATCCATTCGTTCTGTCACGACATCCTCTCATTTTTTTAAGTATTCCCTTTTTTAAAAGAGCATTTACCATTGTATAGTAAAAAACAGAAAAATCAAGGAGAAGATTTTCAAAAACCTTCTCCTAATAAACAGGAAATATATTATTTCAAATGAAAACAACGGATATCAATCCACATCCGGTTAATTTTCTCTCCGGCTTCTTTATCAAAGCAGGCCATTACCACGCTTCGTTTTATAACATCCTCTGTTGGATACTGAGCAAACAATTGTCCGTCCGTCTGCTCTTTTGAAGTGGTAAAACAATGATTCCGATCTCCAAAAAAGTATCCCAGATCATAAGTAGCATCTCCGTTTTTTACACCATAACAGTCCTTTATATAATCATAAACAGTATCATCCTCATCTCCTGAAATAACAGAAGTATACCCAATATAATCCATATTTCTAACCGCATTTTCCGGACGGGAAAGGAAATTGACAAATGCTTCTGCCACCTGTTGTTTGCGCTTATCTTTCCGGATTCCCTTTTTCATCATGCACCATCCGTCAAACCAAAGATTGGTAGATTCTTCCGGGACGGCATATTTCAGTGCCACTCCATCTTCTTCTGCTTCAGACATGGAATAAACTGCATCTCCGGACCACTGGAGATTTGCCACCACTTTTCCCGATACCAAATCAGATTTTCCACTGTCTGTTTCAAAAGAATAGACATTCTCTTTTACCTTTGTAAGAATATTTTTCACTTGGTCTACCGAAACATCCGACGTATCGTTTAAAGCTTTTGCAAGGCAGTTTTCATAATCAGGTCTGCTCATAAATTCCCTCGAAGAAACTTTTTTTGCTGTGAGCATCCCCATGGCTGCAAAATAGCTGTCCCGAATGCTATCTTTTGTTGTAATTCTCTTTTTATATTTCTTATTTGTTAATAAATTCCAGTGTGCTGCCTCTCCCGGTAATATTTCACGTGGATTATAAACAAATCCAAGGGTTCCCCACATATAACCTGCCGCATACTGCGCAATGGATTTCTGATTCATGGAAAATCCCCGGAGACGGCTTTCAATATAAGGAGATACACAGCGGATATAGTAATTTTCTTCCCGGTTTTTGTCAAAAAACTGTTCGGAAAAAGGAACCAGACGATTTTCACTCATCAATTTCATTATCATATATTCTGACGGACAAACCAAATCGAAATCATCTCCGATTGACATTTGGTTATACAAATCCTCGTTTGTTCCAAAGGTGGAATATTTCACAATAACTTTTACCCCATAAGTGTTCTCATACCATTTTTCAAATTGATCAATAATCGATTCATCAATATACTCTTCCCAGTTCGCAACTTTTAATTCCAGTCCCTGACTGTCCGTTTTCATGCATCCGGAAAGTAACGTCGTTGATATTGCCATTACAAGAAGGGCAATCATACTTCGTATTTTATTCATCTTTTCTCCTCCCGGTCTGTTTTTCTTTCTGGGCGGCTGCTCTTTTTGCCAGAATCCCCTTCACAAGTACAAAAAGCAAAACACAAGCGAAAATTACGGCAGATAAAGCCCATAATGCTGTCTTAACTTCCGTCTGTGCCCCTTTTGTGGCATTGACAACATAGGTACTTATGGTATCAAAAGTCGCAGGTTTTGTATAAGTTGTAATAAAATAATCATCCAGTACGAGGGTGACAGAAAGCATAAAACCGGAGGTAATGCCGGGAACAAGCTGAGGAAGAATTACTTTTCGGATTGCCCGAAAAGGGGTACATCCAAGATCTAATGCCGCTTCATAAATCTGGCTGTCAAGCTGTTGCAGTCTTGGCATGACAGACAGATAAACGAAAGGAGTGCATAAAGATGTCAGTCCAATCAGCATTGGAATGCACGTATCTTTATCCATCCGGAAGAAAACAATAAGCAGAACACAGATAGAAAATCCTGTTACAACATCTGCATTGACAACGGGGATCTTATTCATTATCTCCATAAAAAACCGTGTTTTCTTTTTTGAATAAAAGGCACCAACCGCCCCAAGAGTTCCGAGTACACTCGATATTGCTGCTGTGACAAGCGCCAGCAGCAAAGTTCCGAAAATCATGGTACGAAGTTCTTCCCTGGAAAAAAGCACCTGATAGTTATGTATAGAAAATCCATGAATCGCACCAATGGTTGCAGAATCAGTAAAACTGTACAGAGTAAGAATCAGAATCGGTGCATATAAAAGAAATAAAATCAAAAGCAGATATCCGCCAAACACTCTTTTTTTCATTCAAAAGCACCTCCCTCTTCCCGTGTTTTAAATTCTCCCGAAGCGACGGAAGAAATCAGTATGATCAATAATAAAATCATAGAGATCACAGAACCATTATGCCAGTCATACATAGAGAAATAACTTCCGATCAGACTTCCCATAATATAAGTACTGTTATACATCATATCCAATACAACGTAGTTTGTCATGGATGGCAAAAACACCATACTAATCCCACTGATGATTCCCGGTTTCGATAAAGGAATAATGATTTTGGACAAAACGTGGGAAGGTTTTGCTCCCAGGTCCCGGGCAACCTCCTCATAGCTTTTATCTATCTTTGTAATCGTATTATAAATTGGAAGAATCATAAATGGGAGAAAATCGTACGTCATCCCGATAATCGTGTTAAACAGAGGATGGAAAGCCAGATTCCCTTCAAATAAATTAAGCACTTCTTTCAAAGCAGTAATCCTTAAGGTAAAATTAATCCACATCGGAGCAATAAACAATAACAGAAGCGTTCCATTCCTGTTCCATTTTGTTTTTGCCAGCAAATACGCAACAGGATAGGCAATGACCAGGCACACACAGGTCACCGTTACTGCCACAAACAGGCTGTAAAAAAGGGTTCCGATGGTTCTTCCATCCCGGAAAAATAGAAACAGATTCTCCATTGAGAACTGTCCCTGTCCATTCGTAAAAGCATAGTATAAAATAATCAATACCGGAAGAACAACAAACAGCCCCATAAAGAGAAAATAAGGAATTCCAAGGCTACTTCGTTCCAGATACTTTTTTCCCATATTCCTTTCCTCCTTTCCCCTCTATTTATAAACATTATAATGACGAATTTTCCTTGGTACAACAATACTAACATAGTCTCCCACATTCCACAGATACTCGTCATCCACGGAATATTCCACCTTATTTTTACTCATAATCCGGTAATTATAATGATCGCCCTTATAGATAATTGAGGTAATATGTCCGAGAAAATGTCCCTCTTCCGGATTGTCTGACAAAGCAGCATCTTCCGGTGCAAAATACATTTCCACTTTTGTCCCTTCCACAAGGACCTGATTATGATTGCTGTCGTATATTTTACCGTCTTTACAGGTGTATTCCGGAAAAATCTCCGTAATATCCACTTTAAAACTACCATCGATCATACGGAGCCGTCCCTCTTCATCCAGAATACCTTCTAAATGATTAACCATACCATCACTTAGCATATTGTGGATGGAAGAAGGAGGAAAACAGATTCCTAATTTTTCTCCGATTTCTTTCCCTTCTTTACTTTCCGCAACGATTTCATTTTTCCCACACTGCAGGGTAATTTCATACCGTTTTCCCTTAAATATGGAAGAAATGACTTCTCCCGTGAGCTGTCCCTTTTCCGGGTCACAAAGCTCCACAAGCTCCGGCCGAATCATCGCATCCACTTCTGTATCCGTCGGGAAATTATCATTACAAATAAATTCCTGACCCATAAAACGAACGGTATCTTCTCTGGTCTTACGTCCATTAAAAATATTACTCTCACCAATAAAATCCGCGACAAAAGCGTTAACCGGACGACTGTAAATTTCTTCCGGAGTTCCCTCCTGTTGTTTCATTCCTTTCGACATGACAACAATTTTATCCGACATGGTAAGTGCTTCTTCCTGATCGTGGGTAACAAAAATAAACGTAATGCCAAGTTCTTTATGCATTCGTTTTAATTCTAACTGCATCTCCACACGCATTTTATAATCAAGAGCTCCGAGGGGTTCATCCAGTAAAAGAATATCCGGTTTATTAACGATTGCTCTTGCAATAGCGATTCTTTGCTGCTGACCGCCGGACAAGCTCTGCACCTTTCTTTTTTCAAACCCTTCCAGATCCACAACCTCCAACACATGCTTTACTTCTTTGTCAATAAGCGCTTTGTCCATCTTTTTTTCCCGAAGGCCAAAAGCAATATTGTCATAAATATTTAAATGGGGAAAAAGAGCATACTTCTGGAAAACGGTGTTAATCTTTCTTTCATTTGGGGGCATCGTGCTGATATCTTTTCCCTCCAGAAGAATCTGTCCGGAAGTAGGCTGTTCAAAACCTGCGATCATACGGATAATTGTAGATTTCCCGCATCCGGATGGTCCGAGGAGAGTAACAAACTCCCCCCATTTTACTTTAAGGTTAATATCGCACACTGCAGGGATATCTCCCACATAACATTTTTTAATATGTTTTAATTCTATTAAATTATCCATAGATCTCTCCATTCTTTATTTACACAAACCAGGGAATACAATATGCATTCCTTGTTTTTTATTCACAGGAAACTTTTCCCGTCAATTAAAATACAAAACCAGCAATCAGATAAAATACAGCCGAAATAGCTCCGGCAAGAAAAACGTACGGGAGAGAAGTCCGATACTGCTCATAAACCGTAACACGACAGGCTCGCGCGGAAATAATCCCCAAATCGGATACAACACAGGCATGCGAACCGAATAATCCGGCGGAAATGATGGCGCCAATACAAAGGGGTACATTTGCACCAAGTGTCGGAAGGACAACAAGCATTACCGGAAGAGCAATCTGATATAAGGTATAGTTCAGACTGTATAAAAATTCTGTAAAACTAAATACGAGATACAGTAAAACCGGAATCAATGCTGCAATAGGGATTGCACCACAGACGCCTTTTACAAACGTTTCCATTCCCATCGTATACATAACTTCCTGCATGGTATAACCAATCATAAGAATAATAACCATATCCACCATATCAATGAAACCATCTACAATACACTGGACATATTCTCCGATCGTCATGATTCCCTGGAAAATATATAATGCAGCAGTAAAAAAAACAGTGATGCCAAAGGCAAGAAAACAATTTAGTCCGGTGGCAATGAGCGCCACGGCAATGACAATCATCGGAAGTAATAAATTCCATACACTGATGTGCTGTTTTCTTGGGTCCGTTTCGTCAAAGTCCTCTTCCTCCCGGGCCTCTTTTTCTTCCGAACTCCCTTCCAGATCTCCCATCTGAATACCTTTTTCAATTAATTCGTAGGCTTTTTTCATCGGACCGACTCGCGGAATCCAGTTCATTGCGAAAGCAAAGGCAATCACACAGGATACAATCGCATAAAACATAAACGGAACAGACTGCATAAAAATATGGGTTGCCTGTGCCCGACTCGTCACATTTTTCGCATCCGCTATCTGAAAAATGATAAAATATCCCCAGGCACCAAATGGCAGCATGGCTGAAATACAGATACTGAATGTACGAATGACATAAGCAAGGGCAAGTCTCGGTTTTTTAATTTTATCAATCAGGGAAGAAAAGGCTGCACCGGCAGTAAGAGCTGAAACATAATCATCAATGGACATAATGCCCGCATAAATTCCCGCCGTACCATTAATAATCTTCTCACTTCCTCCAAACTTCTGTGTAACGAATTCGGAAAACGCTTTTGTCGCACCACTTCTTTTTAAAGCAATAATCAACCCACCGCATAAAAAGAAGGACATATACATCTCAATGTTTTCCGGGTCAGCCAGTACAGTCTCACAGTCTTCAAAGAAATGACCGATCATACCCGTCTTATACCACAGAATATACATGGAAAAAGTGCCCATCAAAAGGCTTTGCATAACATCTTTGGTCACATGGGCATAGATAAACAATCCGGCCATCGGCACAAGGATCCAAAACGTTCCTTTTGATACACTATGAGGAATAAAGAATAAGACCACATTAAAAATAATCCAGAAAATCCATAGATAAACCATCTTTCTTTCGATATGTTTCGGATTCATATAATATGTGATTCGTTTCAATATATTTTTTTCATTCATATGCAAAACTCCTTTTGGAATCCGTTTTTTAAAATCAGTCATCCGCCATTGCCGGATGGTTCCATACTTTTAATTTCTGTCCGATTCCTTTTTCTAATGCTGTTAAATAACACTCATAACCCCAGGCAACATCCTCAATCGGCATTCCCTCAATACCGACAAGAATAATCTCATCTTCCGACTGTCTGCCCGGTTTCTTCCCACGAATAATCTCTCCTAACGTATCTATGCTGTCACGTTCAATTAAACCGTCCCGAACCATATATGCAAATTCCTCACCCATACATCCGGTCGGTAATCGCATTCCATTTTCATCAAATCCCATGTCATCTTCCTGTGCATATTCGTCAACCATTTCGTAATTATCAAGCACTTTACGAATATCGATCAGTTCTTTTTTGTCCATGTTAAACGTGCTGGCAGAAATAATCGTGGCACCTTTTTTAAACCACTCCCGTTTATAAGTCGGCCATTCTCCGAATGCACATGAAACCGCTTCCGAAACAATATCAGAATCACGGATTGCCGTTTCTAAATCACCTACAATTTCAATATCCTTGATGTGCGGATACTTTTTTTCCAGATATTTTTTCATAGAAATGGCAGTTTTGGAATTGATGGAACTTCCTTTAATTTTAATCTTTTCAATATTAGTTGCGTTTGTCAAAATTGCATTAACACAGGAACGGTTAATGGCACCAGGTCCAATGACAGCTAACACCTTCGAATCTTTTCTTGCCAGTAATTTGGAAGCCAGTCCAGGCATTGCTCCTGTTCGCATGGAACTCAGCAGATTTGCTGACATCATACATAAAGGAGCCCCCGTCTCCACATCGTTTAACATTGCCATTAAAATGGATCTGGGGAATCCTTTTTTGCGATTATCTCCATTGGAGCCGTACCATTTTTCACCGGCTACATGGAATCTTCCACCCAGATAAGCCGGCATGGCAATAAAACGACGATCCCTTCCAACATTTAATGGAAAATTCGGAATATTGGATTTCTTCGGAAATTCTAACATCAGACCATGTGCATTGTGATCCGGACCTCCCATCAGATAGTCTCCGTCTTCCATAAGACCCATAGTCTCCTCCATGATATCTACTGCCTTCTTTGCATCAAGAACGCCGGCTTCAATCATATCTTCTTCATCAAGATATAGAAAACGAAGCTTCCCGCTCTCGAGCATATGCTGCAATTCATTTTTCATTAAATCTTTTTTTTCTGCCATTATACTTTCCTCCAATTATATATTTATAGAAAAAGGCGTAAAAAGAGTTCTTTCTTTCGACGCCTTTGCCTTTCAACATTTTTTATTCTCTGTATAATTTTTCAAATAACTGATAAAAATCTTCTTCTTTCATTAATACCGGATTATCTTCTGTCTCGGAAGCTTGTGCAGCTGTTTTTGCCAGACGGTGAAAGTCTTTTGGATTGATTTTTACCATATCACCAAAATGAGGAATCCCAAGCTCATCAGCCATCTCCTGCATTCGGTCCACTCCGGCATATGCGGCTTCCACTACCGTCATACCCTCTGTATTTATTCCCAGAGCCCTGGCAACGTCGGCATATTTTTCAGGTGCACCGTTTACACTTAACCGGGAAACAGGAGCGAGCATCATAGCATTTGCCACGCCATGGGGAATATCATAAAGGCCCCCCAGCGCCTCAGAAATTGAATGAACACTTGCCACATCGGAATTTCCAAAAGCCATACCCGCCATTGTACTTGCCGCCATCATCTGGTCTAATGCTTCCGGATCATGAGTTTTTACCGCCTTTTCCAGATTATCACTAATCATGCGAATCGCCTGTATGGCAATGGCATCTGTTAATGCTGAAGACGCTTTACAAACATACGCTTCCACTGCGTGGGTAAGGGCATCCATTCCTGTAGATGCAAGAATTTTTCCCGGCAGACCGTCAAGCATTTCTGAATCAAGAAAAGCAGTAGTTACATTAACCATTGGTCCCCAGATACAATCTTTTTCCATTGTTGTCGTATTATTTACAATGGATTCGTGGGTGACTTCACTTCCTGTTCCACAGGTGGAAGGAATACAAATTAAAGGTGCGATGGGTTTTGTCAGATTTCCCTCATACCAGTCCTGACATTTTCCACCATTGGTCATAAGCGCACCCACGGCTTTAGCCGTATCCATAGCAGAACCACCACCGATGGCAATGAGATAATCAATACCATTTGCTTTTGCAAAATCTGCTCCTTTTTCAATATCAGTATCTCTCGGATTCGGAACCACATCAGACCAGATCAGATATTCCATTTTCTCTTTGTCAAGGGCTCCTGTCACTTTATCTACAAGACCTGTGGAAAGCATTCCTCCATCGGTAACAACCAATCCTTTTTTACCGAGCTTTTTTGCTTCATCTGCAATGTCCGCAATACATCCCCTCCCGAATATGACATGGGTCGGTGTAAAAAATTCAAAACCGTTCATACCGTCACCTCCTACCTCGTACTCTTAAACCGATCGTACCGAAGAGCCGAAATATCTACGACTGTTTCTTCTCCGGCAACCATCTGGGAAAGCATCAGACCGACAGATGGTGCAGTTCCAAACCCATGTCCTGTAAATCCACAGGCAATAATCAGTCCGGGTGCCTCATCTACTCTGCTAATCACAGGTACCCCATCGAAGCAGTTATCCAGCCACCCTCCCCAGGTACGGACAATCTTTGCATCAGCAAGCATCGGAATATATCCCATGATTGCACGACACCCGGCAGATACAGTAAGAGAATTTGTCTTATTGATGGAAGGAGACATATCCGTTGCTTCTTCCAGTCCGGATTCCGATCCAAAAACAAAGGAGCCATGCTGCGCCTGATGTCCATAAAAATCTCCATCTGCCGTTCCCAGCATTATGTCAAACATATGTGGCTGCAACTCTGTTACAAGAGCTTCTTCAAAATAACGCGTCATCGGAATATCAATTCCAACCGTTCTTGTGATATAACGACTCTCGTAACCTGCAGCTACAATAATTGTTTCTGCCTCAAAAACCTCTCCGGATTCGAGAACCACTTTTCTTACTTTTCCTTTATATTTTCTTAGTTCTTTTACTTTGGCATCGGTAAAATAGCGTACCCCCATTTCCAGTGAACGTTTGTAGTAAGCCAGGGTCGTAAGCAGAGGATTGGCATGTCCGTCTGTCGGACACCAGCTGGCTCCGATGATATCATCCGAGAGATATGGGCAGATTTCTTTTACTGTTTTTGCATCGACGATTTCCATATTTAAACCCAGCGCACGGGCATTCGACGCAAGATTATTTAATTTTTTCATATGGGCTTCCGTTTTTCCAAGGCGCAGGTTTCCTTTCTGATAGTACTCCACGTCAACACCAAGCTCATCCGAAAGAGTAGGCCACATATTGTTTACCGCATACATTGCATAAGGAAGTTCTCTCTCATCCCTTCCGGACTGTCGGACACCCCCTCCGTTTCGGGAGGAACCTCCATGCCCGATACTCTTATCTGCTTCAAACAAGATCACATCTTTAATTCCTCTTTTTGCCAGATAATAAGCGGTTGCACAGCCTACCACACCGCCTCCGATGATAATTACATCTGCTGTTGTTTTCATCAGCGCTCACCTCCATCATTTCCGAGAACTTTCATCTCGATTGGGCGCATCGGTGCCCTGGAAACTGCCGGTTCAACTTCACAGGGTTTCACGCCAAGCTCCCTTGCAAGGATACTTTTTACCAGTTTTCCGCAGGTCTGCCCCTGA